>PBWG01000061.1 GCA_002729115.1 Crocinitomicaceae bacterium
GGCGGCACAGCCAAGGACTTCCTGCTCATCAACGACGGCACCGGGCATTTCACCGACGAAGGCGAAGCCCGGGTGGGCGAATTGCTGCATAGCGCATTTGGAACGGCGGGGCAAATCCACGACATGGACGGGGACGGCGACCTGGACATTGTCAAAAACACCACCTTGTTCAACGTGGCCCCGTGGAACAGCCGCGGGGTCTTGGTCCTGTTCAACGACGGGGAAGGGCACTTCAGCAACTGGCAAAACTTGGTGCCCAACGCGTCCCCTTACATGTTCGAAGTGGCCGACTTCAACGGCGACGGCCTGCTGGACCTCTACGTGGTCGACGACGGAAGCGACAAACTGCTCACCGCCACCGAGCACGTCGCGGACACCGAGCTTGGGTTCACCACCGTGAACCTGGGCTTCCCTTCCTCCAACGGATTTGGGGGGAACGTGCATGCCGCCGATTTGGACTTGGACGGCGACTTGGATGTGGTGGTTTCCGACGTGGACGTCGACATCCCCCCTTGCAACAGCGGACGACGCATGGCGATTTACGAGAACGTGGATGGCATGCTGTCCGACCCGTACGGCACGACCACGTTCGACTGGGTCACGAACAGCTACGACGTGGCGTTGCTCGACATCAACAACGACGGGCTCGTGGACATCTTGAGTGGAAAATGTGCCGGTTATGAGGTGATCATGTCCGACAACTGCGCGCTGGCGTCGAGCTCGGCGGACTACGATTTGGACGGGGTGCCTGACGCCTGCGACGTGTGCCCCAACAACCCCGATCCCGACTGCGAAGTGCAAGGCTCTTACCCGACCGTGAGCACGGAACACAGCATGGCCCGGCAATGGAACGACATGTTGCTGGAAAGCATCCGGGCCGACTTCGCCCGCCCCACAGTTCACGCCAGAAACCTGTGGCACAGTTCCATGTTGATGTGGGACGTGTGGGCGGTGATGGACAGCGCCGCATGCCCGGCATTCTTGGGTCAGGACTTGGGCGGATTTGTGGCTGCGTTCGACGAATTCACCCCAGCGACCGACGTGCAAACGGCTCGGGATGAAGCCATCGCCTTCGGGATGTACAGGCTGTTGAGCCACCGCTTCGCCAACGCCCCGGGGGTGGACGACCTGCTGGTCGGCTACGACATCCACATGGGCATCTTGGGCTACGACGTGAACTTCACAAGCACGGACTACTCGAGCGGCGATGGGCGTGCGCTCGGCAACCACCTCGCAGCGCAGCTGATTGCGTTTGGCCTTCAGGACGGGGCCAACGAAGCGAACGGGTTCGCCAACACCGTGTACGAACCAGTGAACCCCTCCCTGATTGTCGATTTGGATGGCAACGAAACCGTGGAAGACTTGAACCGGTGGCAGCCCCTCACGCTGGACTTGTTCATCGACCAAAGCGGCAACGTCATCCCCGGAGAAACCCCGCCATTCCTTTCGCCGGAATGGGGTCAAGTGACGTCGTGGGCGCTCGGTGACGAAGACTTCAACACCTACACCCGCGACGGCTTTGATTACCAGGTCTACCATGACCCTGGACAGCCCGCCTTGCACGCCATGGACGGCTCGGGGACCTCGGAGATCTACCAAACTGGGCACAGCATGGTCGCGCTTTGGTCGGGCATGTTGGACCCCACCGACGGGGTGTTGTGGGACATCAGCCCCGCGTCGATTGGCAACCGCACGTCCTACCCCACCACCCTTGAGACGTACGCCACGCTGTACGACGCCACCAATGGCGGATCGCCCAGCCCGGGCCACGAAGTCAACCCGGCCACCGGCGCCCCCTATGCGCCCAACATGGTGCCCCGTGGCGACTACGCACGTGTGCTCGCTGAATTTTGGGCGGACGGGCCAGATTCGGAGACCCCTCCTGGCCACTGGTTCACCATCCTGAACTACGTGAGCGACCACCCTGAACTGGTGAAGCAGTTCCAAGGCGAGGGGCCCGTGCTGGACGACCTTGAATGGGACGTGAAAGCCTACCTCGCTTTGGGGTCTGCCATGCACGATTGCGCCATCTCCGCGTGGGGCGTCAAAGGCTGGTACGATTCATCTCGCCCCATCACGGCCATCCGAGGCATGGCCGAACTTGGTCAAAGCTCCGACCCCGCCTTGCCGAGCTACCACCCAGGAGGGTTGCCACTGGTGCCAGGCGCCATTCAGTTGGTGGAAGCTGGAGACCCCTTGGCCGGTGTGGGAGGCCAACATGTGGGTGACGTCAAGCTTTGGGCTTGGAAGGGAAGCGACGCCATCAACAATGTGGACAACGAATTTGCTGGGGTGGGCTGGATCCTGGCCAAAGCATGGGAGCCTTACCAACGTCCATCCTTCGTCAGCCCCAACTTCGCAGGCTACGTCAGCGGACACAGCGCCTTCTCGCGCGCCGCCGCTGAGGTCCTGACCGCCTTCACCGGCGACGCTTATTTCCCGGGTGGCATGGGGACGTTCATCGCGCCAGCAGGCGAGTTTTTGGTCTTCGAAGACGGCCCGAGCGTCGACGTCGAATTGCAGTGGGCCACCTACCGAGACGCCTCCGACGAATGCAGCTTGTCTCGCATCTACGGCGGGATTCACCCCACCTTCGATGACGTGCCAGGACGACTCATGGGCATCGACATTGGGCTGGATGCCTTCCAGCGTGCCGTGTCATTTTACGGTGGCGACGCGGCCGAGGGTCCGTGCACGTCTAGCCCTGAGCCAGAGACCTGCCCCGGGGACCTCGACAACGACGGTTTCGTGACCATCTCCGACGTGCTCATCTTGTTGGGCGACTTCGGGTGCACCAACGCATGCGTGGGCGACGTGGACGGAGACGGCGTGGTGACTGTGGCAGACCTCTTGGGAGGCATCTTGGCGTCCTTCGGCGAAGCCTGCCTTTGATGGTACTTTTGGAAGCCATGCAAGAGCTTCCAACCCGCGACGAGGCGCGACGTCTCGACCAAGCCGATCCGCTGAGCGCATTTCGGGCTTGGTTTCACATCCCCCAACACGACGGGGAGGACGCCATGTATTTCACCGGGAACAGCCTGGGTCTGCAGCCCAAACGCGCCGCCGAAGCGCTCCAAGTCGAGCTGGAAGACTGGGCCACCCACGGTGTGGAAGGCCATTTTCAGGGGCGCAACCCCTGGGTCAACTACCACGAGCGGTTCACCTCTGGGCTGTGCCATCTTACAGGCGCCAAACCGCACGAAGTCGTGGCCATGAACGGCCTGACCGTCAACCTCCACCTTCTGCTCGTCAGCTTCTATCGGCCCACTGGCCGCCGGAAGAAATTGATGTGCGAGGCCAAGGCCTTTCCCAGCGACCGCTACGCGTTGTGCAGCCAAATCCGCATGCACGGCGGCGACCCAGCGGAGGACCTCATCGAGGTCGCCCCAAGAGAGGGAGAGCACCTCATCCGCGAAGAAGACTGGCTGGCGGCAATCGCGCAAGCCGGCGACGAACTCGCCACCGTGATGGTGGGCGGAGTGAACTACTACACCGGGCAATGGCACAACCTCAAGGCCATCACCCAGGCCGCGCATGCGGTGGGTGCCGCCTGTGGGTTTGATTTGGCCCACGCCATGGGCAACGTGCCGCTTCAGTTGCACAAATGGAACGTCGACTTCGCCTGCTGGTGCTCCTACAAATACGTCAACTCCGGCCCGGGCGCCGTGTCTGGCGTGTTCGTGCATGAACGGCACGTTCGAGACGAAGACGGCCACGGCACCCTGATGCCTCGGCTGGAAGGTTGGTGGGGCCACGATGCGGCAAGCCGTTTCAAAATGGACCCTGAATTCATCCCCATGCCAACGGCCGAAGCATGGCAGCTCAGCAACGCGCCGGTGTTGAACATGGCCGTGCACAAAGTCGCCCTGGACCTGTTTGAAGAGGCCGGCATGGGCGCCCTGCGAGAGCGCTCCTTGCGTCTGACAGCCTACCTCGAACAGGTCGTCCAATGCGTCGCGCAACGCACCGGCACCGACTTGGAGATCTTGACGCCGAACGACCCCGCACAACGCGGGTGCCAATTGAGCATCGTGGCGCACGGGCACGGGCGGTCCTTGTTTGACCACCTCATGGCCCAGGGAGTGGTGGTGGACTGGCGAGAGCCCGCGGTCATTCGCATGGCGCCGGTCCCGCTGTACAACAGCTTCGAGGACATCGCCCGTTTCGGCAAGGTGCTTGAAGATGGGCTCCTGGCGCACGGCCAAGGCTGAGGAAAGGGTTTTCTTTCGTCCTTTGCACCATGGCAAGATCACGCTACGCAGTGTTTGGCGCGGGCCGATACGGCACCCAAATTGCATTGTCGCTGGCCCAACGAGGGGCCGAAGTCTTCACCTTTGACGCAGACCCTGGACGGGCCGAATTGCTGAAAGAAGACGTGGCGTTGGCGGTCACCTTGGACGCCACGGACAAGAAGGCACTCATGGCGCAACACGTGGAAGACCTCGACGCCGCGGTGGTGGCCATCGGGGAAAATTTTGAAGCCACGGTGCTGACGACCCTCAACCTCTTGGACCTTAGGCTGCCTCGCGTCATCGTGCGGGCCAACGACGCCAACCAGGAACGCATCCTCCGAAGCCTTGGGGTCACCGACATTTTGAGGCCAGAAAGCGAGGTGGCGGAAGTGGTCAGCGAGCGACTCATCAACCCCAACATTCGCGGCTTTTTGACCCTCCCGGACGACTACGAAATCGCAGAAATCAAGGCCCCCGAGGCGTGTCACGGACGTCGCTTGGCGGACATGGATTTGGCCAACCGCTATGAGTTGCGCTTGATCACCATCCGACGCGAGTTTGAGGAGACGGGGGACGACGGCGCCCCTTGCGTGCGGGAACACATCCTGGGCGTGCCCAAGCCCGACACCACCATTGAAGCGACGGACACCCTTGTGGTGTTTGGCTCCCTCGGAGCAGTTCAGCGCTTCTTGGACATCAACGGCTGATCTCGTGGCGAACGCAGGCCGCTGAATCCAGCCGCCACACCGTTTCCACTTCCCAATTCGCCCGAAGCGCCACAGGATCGAGGTGCAACACCGGCTCTGGCGCCTTCCATCGGGCCACGTTCACTTGCTCCCACACGCCATTTCCGTTGGGGTCACCCCACCACGTCGCGTTCAAAGACCTGGGTTTCAGGCCTGACCATGCAAGGATGGTGTCGGCATGAATGCGAACCAAATCGACCTGGTCTGGGCCCAGCGCCACTTCGAGCCATCCCGGACAAGCCACGTCTTCCAGTTTCAACCGCCACGTGGACAAAGCGTCTTGAGGCAGGGTGCTCCACACCAAGTCCACCGTGTCCTGGGGCCACCTATCCGAAGCATCTTCTCGAAACAACGCCCCTGGCCTGAACGACACCTGGACAGACGCCCCTGGCCGTTGCGCTTGGAGGCTGTTCAGCCGAACCTCAGACCATGTGAGGTCCCAGTTGGCCTCCACCTCCACGCTGTCCACCCACACCGTCACCTGGGATTCGTCCACGCTGTCCAACGGGGCCGAAAACCCGAAAACCGGCCCCTCGTCAGGCGTGAGCCGCCCTTGGGGTTTGGCCAGCAAACGCAACGAATCCGTGTCCACCAACCGAGGTTTGGGCACCGCCATGGTGTCCACGCGCCCTTGCCATTGGCCCCAAACGGGCGCCTTGTGCCACACCAATTGAATGCCCGCACTGTCCAATTCCGTGCGCCATCCTCGGACGTGCACCGTCCCGTTGGAAGGGGGCAGCTCGGAGGGCTGAAACGTCTTTTCAGCGGGGGTCAGCCACTCCAACGAATCTGACTTGGCCCAAGGCTCACTCAAGCGCCACGAGGCCCAGCCCCACTCGTCCCGAACCGCCTCAGACATGTAAGGGGTGGAAGGNGCTGGCGTGGCCCCAGACCAAAGCACCCACGATGCGGTGTCCGTCGACGACGCCTGTCGTTCCAAGAGCGCGACGTCCTCCCCAGGTTCCCAAGCGTAATTGCGGTTCTCGTCTCGCAACGCGAGCACGTGAAACGACGCGCTGGGCAAAAACGAGACGTCGAACCTCCCATCTTCCAGGGTGGTGGCGACGTACGATGGGGTGGCCCCTGCCAGCACACTGTCCACAGACCAGGACCCCGGAAACAGCATCACCCTCATCNCAGACNGGGCGTCTCCTGTCAGGGCGTCCAACACCCNGCCTCGAATGGAAAGNGTGTCCAACACCGAACCCGTGGAGAAGGCATGCCGCANATTGGTGGCCGCATTTCCTTCGTTCACNTCTGCAACCGCGTCGCCNAATTGAAACACGTACGTCGTTTGGGCACGCAACGCCTCGTNCCAACTCACCCACACTTCCCGGCCNCGGACCTCCAACTCCACCGCNCCNTCGAGAGGTGGGCTCACCAACAATTGGGACCTCCAGTTGGACGCCTTCACGTACTCGTCAAACTCCAAGACCATGCGTCGGTCGTTGACTTCAGTGGCCCCCAATGCGGGAAAAGCTGAAACGAGTTCCGGGGGTGTCTCGTCTTTGGGGCCGCCGGACGGCGAACCGACCTGGGCGCATGANGCCAACACAATNCATGCCAGCATCCACCCCCATGTGCCCGTCCACTTCATGACCAGGACCANGTTGGCCAAGCGCGTTCCANCAAAGCCCTCAACGCCTCCAAACCTTCCACTTCTTCCTGAGAAAAATCGTCGGCCAAAGCGCTGTCGATGTCCAACACCGCCACCACCACGCCGTTGGACCCGCAAATGGGCAGCACCACTTCACTCAAGCTCGCGCTGCTGCACACCACGTGACCAGGAAATTCATGCACATCGGGCACCACTTGAGTGGCGTTGGTTTCCCAGGCCGCCGCGCACACCCCTTTTCCCCGGTGCAAGCGGGTGCAGGCCACAGGGCCTTGGAACGGCCCCAGCACCAAGTTGTCTGCGGCTTGGTCGACGAGGTAAAACCCCACCCAATGCCACCCTGTGGCGGACCACAGTGCCGAAGCCACGTTGGCCAAATTGGCAATGCCCGACGNTTCGCCCGTCAACAGCCCCTCCAGGGCAGGCAACAACTGATGCAACCGGGCTGCACGNGGCAGGGAAGGGTCAATGGGGAGGTCTTGCGCCACGCGTCAAAAGTACGACCTGCGTCAAGCCATGGCCAACCACACGCCGCCAATGCATGTGTGGCCTTCAGCCTCCAGCGCCTGGGCGCAGGTTCGGTACGTCGCACCCGTGGTCAACACATCGTCGACCACCACCACCCTCCTCGCATTCGGGGTGGGCATGCCCANGTAGCAAGCTTCCAACACACGCATGCGCTCCACCCGCGAGGACCCCGTCAGCGAGCGTCGGTGGGCTGCCCTGACCAACAAGGAAGGCTCCACCGCAAGCTCCCAGTTCCAAGCCAAGCCACGCGCCAGCGATTCCGACGGATTGAACCCTCGTCGAAGTCGCCGGCGCCAATGGGAGGGCACAGGCACGAGCACCGTGTCTGGAGGTGGAGATGGCCAAGCTGCGGACATCCAGCGCCCAAGCCGCAGTGCCGGATCGGTCAGGCCGCCGTACTTCATCCGATGCAGGACTTGGGACGTTCCCCGCTCGGCGCACAGGCGAAACCCAAGCGCCCACGGCAGCGCCCCGGCGCGCATTTGTCCAAGCGCCTGGCTGCCCGCACCTGGCGGCAACACCGGCCACGCCANACGGCATCCTGGGCACGTCCCCGCCACTTCGTTCGCCAGCAACATGATGCCGCACCCCCAACACCGACCCAAGCCCAACCATGCACGCCACATGAACCCAAGTTGCGTGTCTGCCGCGAAGGTTGCAGCGGTGAATTCACGCACGTCGGTGCCGCACTTGCCTGCGTGACGAACGTACCTTCCAGATGTGAAATTTGGGAAACTCGACGCCGCCCCGGAAAGCATGGACTGGACACTTCCTGCAAGTGCGCCAGGCTTCAGCATGGCCGATGCGAGTTCATCCACCAAGCGCTCCTCCGCCGAAGTGCGGGTGGGCGGCACCATGTGGACCATCCGACCCTGGCGCGGAACGGTGTACCCTGCGAAAGACCCGCAACGGACCTGGCCGGCACACTACGGGCGACAGTTTGGCACCCTGGAATTCAACGCCACACACTACCGCATCCACCCCGTAGATCGCATGGCTGAATGGGCGAGCGCGATGCCCGAGGGGTTCCGGTTTTGTCCCAAATTTCCTCAAATCATCACCCACTTCCGGCGCTTCAACGGATGCGAAGGCCCCACCGACGATTTCATTGAAGGGNTGCTGGCCCTGGGGGACAACCTTGGGCCCGCCTTCATCCAATTGCCGCCCCATTTTGCACCCCACCACGCAGAGGCCATGAAAACGTACCTGGCCAAATGGCCGCGTGAACTGAAGGTGGCCGTGGAGTTCCGGCATCCAGGGTGGTTTGAAGGTGGCCATGAGGCCGAAGCGGTTTGGGGGCTCATGAAAAACTTGGGCATGGGGGCCGTCATCAGCGACACCGCGGGCCGGCGCGACGCCTTGCACATGCGCGTCACGGCGCCGTTTGTGTTGGTCCGGTTCGGGGGGTACGAAGGCCACGCCTCGGACGAGGCACGCCTGGACGCGTGGGCGCAGCGCATTGCTTCCTGGCAAAACGAAGGGTTGGAAGAATTCCACCTCCTGGTCCACCAGCCGGACAGCCTGCACACCCCGGAAACGAGTCGGCAATTCGCCCGCCTGGTGCATGCGCGCGCGGGGTTGAAGGTGAAAGCCCCGGTCGACGTGGGCGGAGGCTCGGACGGCGCCAACTTGTTCAGTGGATTCTGACCCCAGGATTTCAGCTCCAGAACATGGCGTAGAGCGCCACCAAGACGAGCAAGACGGCAAAGGCCCCGACGTTGTACAATCCTTCGGTGCGGAAGGTGTCGCGCGACAACTCAATCGCTTTGGGGTCGTGGGTGCCGCGGCCGCCACGGGCACTCACCAAGGCGATGATGCCCATGGTGATCAAGGACGTCAGGCCCATTTGGTCCAAGAAGGGCAGGTCCAAAAAGAAAGGGCTCTCCGACCATCCCTTGGGGGCCACCTTGAAATACATGGCCACTGGAATGCTCAGAAGCGCACCCCAAATGGCCCCTCGGTTTGTGGCTTTTTTCCAAAAAAGGCCCATCAGAAAAACCGCCAAGATGCCCGGGCTCACGACCCCCGTGTATTCTTGGATGAATTGAAAGGCCTGGTCGATTCCCCCGAGGAGGGGCGCCATCAATGCCGCCAACGCCAGCGCGGCCGCCGCCGACAGCCGCCCCACGTTCACGGTGGTCCGGTCGTCCGCATCTGGACGGATGTGCTGCCTGTAAATGTCCATGGTGAAAATGGTGGACGTGGAGTTCAGCATGGACGCCAACGACGACACGATGGCGGCCGTCAATGCCGCAAACGCGAGGCCTTTGAGGCCTGTTGGCAAGAATTGGAGCAACCACGGATACGCCTTGTCCGCCTCGGAAAGGGAGGGCATGTTCTGGGTGGCGCCTTCGCCCAGCCCCGACATCACAGCAGGGTCGTTCACCATCACAAAGGCGGCGATGCCCGGAAGCACCACCACAAGCGGCAAGATCAACTTGAGGCCGGCTGCAAAGAGGATGCCGCGTTGGGCCTCTTTCAGCGATTTGGCGGCGAGCGTGCGCTGGATGATGTATTGGTTGAAGCCCCAGTAATACAGGTTGGCCACCCACATGCCGCCAACCAGCACCCCGATGCCTGGGAGGTTGTTGTATTGGGGATGGCCGCGTTCGAGGATCATCACAAAGCGCTCTGGCGCGGCGTCCATCAGAGCTTGCATGCCCGCCCACATGCCGGCTCCGCCTGACACGGTGTCCAACGCCAAATACGACGTGACCAACCCTCCCATCACGAGAAAGACCACCTGGATGACGTCGGTCCAGGACACCGCACTCAACCCGCCGTACAAGCTGTAAGCCGCCGCAAACAAAGCGAGCCCCAAGACCCCGTAGGCCATGGGGACACCCATGATGGTCTCCAGAGCCAACGACCCCAAATACAAGACCGAGGCGAGGTTGACGAACACGTACAAGCCAATCCAAAAGACGGCCAGGATGGTTTTGAGCTGGGGGCTGTACCTCTTCTCCACAAATTCTGGAATCGTGTACAAGCCCTTCTCGATGAAAATGGGCAGCAAGAATTTTCCCACGACAAGCAGCGTCAACGCCGCCATCCACTCGTACGAAGCGATGGCCAACCCCAACGTGAACCCACTTCCGGACATGCCGATGAATTGCTCGGCGCTGATGTTGGCTGCAATCAAACTGGCGCCAATGGCCCACCATGGCAAGCTCTTGCTCGCCAAGAAGTAGTCTTCGGCGCTTTTTTCTTGGCCGTCTTTGGACCTGGACACCCAAAGGCCCACGCCCAAAATCAGCAAGGCGTAAGCCGCGAAAATGACGCTGTCGAGCGTCGAGAAAGTCGTGTTCATGAGAAAGTGAGGTGGTGTTTGCCGGTTAAGCTAAGCCACACGAGAACACCTTGATGTACTTTGGGCACATGGCATCTTCTGTGCGCATTCTGAACGAACACCCAGGCATGGCCGGCCAACTCTTGTTGGACCTTCGAGATGCGTCCACCCACCAGGACAAGGCCGCCTTCCGGTGGAACATGCAGCGCTTGGGCCGAGAATTGGGCAGCGCCTTGGCGCACACCTGGGAGATGGCCGAGGCGACATGCCAAACCCCACTCGGCGAAGCCACTGAACACGTCCCCGCAGCGCAGCCCGTGCTGGCCTGCATCCTTCGGGCCGCCATGCCACTTCACCAGGGGATGCTGGACGTGTGGGACAAGGCGGATTCGGCGTTTGTGTCGGCCTACCGGAAGCACCACGATCGGGGGTTCTACATTCAAGTCGAATACCTCGGGGCGCCAAGCGTGGCTGGCCGACAATTGGTCTTGGTCGACCCGATGTTGGCCACGGGGGCTTCTTTGCAAGCTGCGTACGACGCCCTGTGCGAGCACGGCGCACCGGACCGACTTCATGTGGTCAGCGCCCTCGCCAGCCTAGATGGGTTGCGCAACGCCCAGGCCTGGCTTCCGGAAGGGACCACCTTTCTCTTGGGTGGCGTAGACCCCACCTTGGACGAGCGCGGGTACATCGTGCCTGGGTTGGGGGACGCCGGCGACTTGGCCTTTGGGCCCAAAACACGCAGCTGACCGCCCTGAGGCTCAGACCATCTGGAACTGGTGAAAGTGATGCGTCGTGTGGTGGCGCACCAACGCCTTGGCGTCCTCCGCCTTCATCGCCCCGTACATGGCGTGCTGCACAACGCCGTCTAAAGCCTCGACGTCTGCCAGCGCCTTCAAAAACCGGGCGACCTCCGCGTCGAAGTCCAACTCCGCCCCCGGTCGGGCCTTGATGGCCGGCATGGTGCCCAAGTTGCGCGGGGTGGCGCCAATTGGCTTGGTGAGAAACGACCTCAAAAACAGCGGTCCGATGAGCCGCGAAAGCAGACGGGCCCACCCTGGAACAGCAATTCGGCCGAGGTACAAGTCCATGAACCTGGAGCAATGCCGCAACATCTGGGACGAATTCATGATGCCCCAGTTGGGGACACTCTCTTGACGAAGCGAAGACAGGGCTTCACGCAACGCCGCGAAAGAAGGNGTGTCGGAACAAACCGGCGGGAGGGTCATGAATGAGAACTTTTTCCCTCAAGAATCTTCGAGGAGCCACCCTTGACTCAACAAGGGTTCGGCCTTTTTGAACTTCAAGGTTTGCACTTCGCTGCCCTTCCGAATGGTCACCATCTCATTGCGGCCAATCTTCTTGTCAGTGCGAATGGGTGCGACGGGTTGAGGACGTGGCGGGCGTTGTTGGGGCATGCGACCTGGGGCGATGCCGCCGGGTCGAGGCATNCCACCTTGCGCGGCNGCGGCACGGGCTGCGGAACCTTGCTCNGCGGTGTTCTGAACCCCAGCCTTCTGTTCCTGCACGCGAGGCGCCGCAGAGGGACGAGGGGCTTGACGGGGTTGTTGGGCCGAAGCGCCCGTTGGGATGGTGCACTTCATCAGGAACGACGCCACTTGGGCGTTGACCTTCTGGACCATTTTTTGGAACAGCTCGTACGACTCAAACTTGTAAATGAGGAGCGGGTCCTTCTGCTCGAAGCGCGCGTGTTGCACGTTGCTCCGCAGGTCGTCCATGTCGCGCAGGTGCTCTTTCCAGTGTTGGTCAATGATGGCCAGCACCACGGCCTTCTCCAAGGTGTCGAGCACGCTCTTGCCCTCGGTCAGGACACTCTGCTCGATGTCCGCGCCCACCTGCAAGGTCTTCCGGCCGTCGGTGAACGGGACCAAGATGTTCTTGAAGTCGTTCTTCTCGTCGTCGTGCACGCGCTGGATCACGGGGTGTGCGCGCTGGGCGAGGTCCACCAACTTGGCCTGGTACAACTCCTCTGCACGCAGGTAGGTCTGGTAGGCCAACTCCTCCGGCTTCCCCGACGCAAACCCGTCAAAGTCCACCGTCGGCTCGATGCCAAAGTCGCTCAACAACGCCANGCGGAACGCTTCGTAATCCTTCTCAGGGTGCGTCGCCAGCACGTGGGCTTCGATGAGCTCGTAGAACATGTTGGCGATGTCGGTGCGGATGCGGTCCCCGTGCAGGGCGTTGCGGCGGCGCTTGTAGATGACCTCGCGCTGGGCGTTCATCACGTCGTCGTATTCCAAGAGGCGCTTCCGGATGCCGAAGTTGTTCTCCTCCACCTTCTTTTGGGCCCGCTCAATGCTCTTGGTGATCATGCCGGCTTGGATGACCTCCCCTTCCTTGTGGCCCATCCGGTCCATCATCTTGCTCACGCGTTCCGAGCCAAACAGCCGCATNAGATCGTCCTCCAAGCTCACGTAGAATTGGCTCGACCCGGGATCNCCTTGACGGCCAGAACGGCCGCGCANTTGGCGGTCCACACGCCGGCTGTCGTGACGCTCGGTTCCGATGATCGCCAGTCCACCGGCGTCCTTGACCTCNTTNGAGAGCTTGATGTCCGTGCCACGGCCCGCCATGTTGGTGGCGATCGTCACCGTGCCAGGCTTGCCGGCTTCCGACACCACCTCCGCCTCGCGCTGGTGCATCTTGGCGTTGAGCACCTGGTGCTTGATGCTGCGCATGCCGAGCATCTTCGAGAGCAGTTCGCTGATTTCGACCGTGGTCGTGCCGACCAGCACCGGACGTCCTTGCTTGCTCAACTCCACCACGTCGTCGATGACGGCGTTCAGCTTCTCGCGCTTCGTCTTGTAAACCAAATCGTCCCGGTCTTTCCGCGCAATGGGNCGGTTGGTCGGAATGACCATCACGTCCAATTCGTAGATGTCCCAAAACTCGCCGGCTTCTGTCTCGGCCGTGCCGGTCATGCCCGCGAGCTTGTGGTACATCCGGAAGTAGTTCTGGAGGGTGACCGTCGCGTACGTCTGCGTGGCCGCTTCCACCTTGACGCCTTCNTTGGNNTCAATGGCNTGGTGCAACCCNTCGCTGTAGCGTCGGCCTTCCATGATCCGGCCGGTTTGCTCGTCGACGATNTTCACCTTGTTGTCCATGACCACGTACTCGATGTCCTTCTCGAACAAGGTGTACGCCTTCAGGAGCTGGTTCATGCTGTGAATCCGGGCGCTCTTGACGCCGTAATCCTGCATGAGTTGTTGCTTCTTCTCGAGCTTCTCTTCCTCCCCGGATTCGCTGTTGTCGATGCCGACCAATTCTGTGGCCAAATCCGGCATGGTGAAGAAGTGCTCGTCTTCCATGTTNCGGACGAGGTATTCGATGCCTTTCTCGGTGAGCTCGATTTGGTTTTGCTTCTCGTCGATCACGAAGAAGAGCTCGGCGTCGGCCTTGTGCATCTCGCGCTGGTTGTCCGCGAGGTAGTACCCCTCCGTTTTGAGGAGTTGCTGGCGCATGCCGTCTTGGCTCAAAAATTTGATGAGCGGCTTGCTCTTGGGCAGGGCACGGTAGGCACGGTACAACGCCAACCCTCCGGCCTCGACGTCCTCCTTCGAGGCGCCGNCCACCAACAATTTCTTCGCGTCGGACAAGAACCCTTGGGCGGCCTGCTGCTGCACCTTGACGATGCTGACCACNTTGGGCTTGAGCTGNTCAAATTCATGCTCGTCGCCNTTGGGCGTCGGNCCNCTNATGATCAAAGGCGTCCGGGCTTCGTCGATCAACACCGAGTCCACCTCGTCGACAATCGCNAAGTGATGCTTGCGCTGCACGAGNTGTTCNGGCCGCATGGCCATGTTGTCCCGCAAGTAATCGAAGCCAAACTCGTTGTTGGTGCCGAACGTCACGTCGCACTTGTAGGCCTTGCGACGCGCCTCGCTGTTGGGCTGGTGCTTGTCGATGCAGTCCACCGTCAATCCGTGGAATTCATACAACGGCCCCATCCACTCCGCGTCGCGTCGGGCGAGGTAATCGTTGACGGTGACCACGTGCACGCCACGGCCGGCCAGGGCGTTGAGGAACACAGGCAGCGTCGCCACCAACGTCTTTCCCTCCCCCGTTTGCATTTCCGCCACCTTGCCGCGGTGAAGCGCCACACCACCAATCAACTGAACGTCGTAGTGGACCATGTCCCACGTCACCTCCGACCCAGCAGCTGTCCAGGATTTGGCCCAGAAGGCCTTGTCGCCTTCGACCCGCACCAAATCGCGTGACGCGGCAATCTCGCGGTCCAATTCGGTCGCGGTCACCTCCACGTCGCCCTCCGCCGAGAACCGACGTGCGGTCTCCTTCACCAAAGCAAACGCCTCGGGCATCACCTCCTCCAGGACCTCTTCCAACCCTTCATTGACTTGAAGTTCGAGGGCGTCGATTTGCTCGAAGAGGGCCTCCTTTTGGTCCAGCTGAGAAAGGGGGAGCTCCGCGGCTTGGGCATGCAATTGGTCGATTTGGTCCAGTTCGGATGCCACGTGTTTCCGGATGCGTTCACGCAAGTCGGAGGAACGGCTCCGCAGGTCATCTGCGGACAAATTCCCCAACGATTTTTCCGCCTCTTTCACCCGGTCCACAACCGGCTGAACCTCTTTGATGTCGTTGGCCGATTTGTCCCCGACAAAGGCCTTGAAAAGCTTTGCAAGCATGACACAAAAGTACAACGTGAACCACCCGGGGGTTGGCCAAAATTCGTTGCACGAAAAACCATGCCAAAAAAACACCACTCCCTCACCTTTTCAAGGTATTTTCCATCACGCCCTCAACTCCTTGACAATTGATTGTCAGTTGCTTTACGGATGAGACAAGGGGCGATTGTTAAGAACTCAGAGCGATTGTGAACTATTCCATTTGCCCGCGAATGGAGTTGCGAAGTTTCTTTGAGGGGCTGCTGAGAGGCAATCCAAATTGTCACTCGACCGCACCTCTAAACCTAGACAGTCAAACCTCAATTTGCCTGCGAACTCAACCCTCGCAGTCAGCCCCACCCTCCCCTGAACATTTGGACAGGGAACCTTCAGAAAACCCACGACCATGGACAACATCGACAACCACAACGAAGAAGTCATCGACAACAAGCAAACCGCCATCGAGGAGGTGCTGCCCGAAAACACTGCGGTCGTGGAACCCATTTTGGAGGACAACCCCAACCGCTTTGTTCTGTTCCCCATCGAGCACAACGACATCTGGAACTTTTACAAAAAATCCGAAGCGAGCTTCTGGACGGCAGAGGAGATTGACTTGGCCGCGGACATCGTCGATTGGAACGAAAAACTCAACGACGACGAGCGCTACTTCATCAAGCATGTCTTGGCGTTTTTCGCTGCCTCCGATGGCATCGTAAACGAAAACCTCGCCGAAAACTTTGTAGCTGAGGTGCAATACACCGAGGCGAAGTTCTTCTACGGTTTCCAGATTATGATGGAGAACATCCACTCCGAAACCTACTCGCTGTTGATCGACACGTACATCAAGGACGACGCCGAGAAGGACAAACTCTTCAACGCCATCGAGACCATGGATTGCGTGAAGAAGAAAGCGGAATGGGCCTTGAACTGGATTGAGAACGGCTCCTTCGCCGAGCGCATTGTTGCGTTTGCAGCGGTGGAAGGCATCTTCTTCAGCGGCAGCTTCTGCTCCATTTTCTGGTTGAAAAAGCGCGGCCTCATGCCGGGCTTGAGCTTCTCCAATGAATTGATTTCACGCGATGAAGGCATGCACTGCGACTTTGCCTGCTTGCTTTACAACGACCACATCGTCAACAAGCTCCCTGTCAAGACCCTGCGCAAGATCATCATCGACGCGGTGGAGATTGAGAAGGAGTTCATTTGCGAGTCGTTGCCTGTTCGCTTGATTGGTATGAACGCCGATTTGATGTCCCAGTACATCGAGTTTGTTGCCGACCGCTTGTTGGTGGAGCTTGGCACCGAAAAGGAATTCAACGTCACCAATCCGTTTGACTTCATGGACATGATTTCCCTCCAAGGAAAGACCAACTTCTTCGAGAAGCGTGTTGGAGAATATCAAAAAGCCGGAGTGTTGACAAAATCCGACGAAGGCGCAAAATCCTTCAGTTTGGATGCCGACTTTTAAACGTCGACTCTTTCCAACGGATCACTTCACCACTTACCACCACTTCACCCTTACCTCAAAACAACCACTCGCACCATGCTAGTAGTCAAGCGCGACGGCCGCACAGAACCGGTACAATTCGATAAAATCACCGCACGGATCAAAAAACTCTGTTACGAGTTGCACGAATCCGTAGATCCGACCAAGGTGGCCATGCGCGTCATTGAGGGAGTATACGACGGGGTGACCACGACTGAACTGGACAACCTCGCTGCGGAAGTGGCAGCGACGAACGCCGTAACGCACCCTGACTACGCGAGCTTGGCGAGCCGAATCGCAGTATCCAACCTCCACAAAGGAACCAAGAAGTCCTTTGCTGAGACGATGGAAGACCTCTTCACGTATGTCGACCCCATCACGGGTGAGAACGCCTCCCTCGTGGCAAACGACGTGATCGAGATCATCCGAGACAACGCGGAATTCCTCGATTCCCAAATCATCTACGACCGGGACTTCAACTACGATTACTTCGGATTCAAAACCCTGGAGCGCAGCTACCTGCTCAAGATCAACAACGAGATTGTCGAGCGCCCTCAGCACATGTTGATGCGCGTCGCTGTCGGCATTCACAAAGACGACCTCGATGCGGTGGTGGAGACGTACAACGGACTCAGCGAAGGCTGGTTCACCCACGCAACGCCCACCTTGTTCAACTCCGGAACGCCGAAGCCCCAAATGTCCAGCTGCTTCCTCTTAACGACTCAAGAAGACAGCATCAGCGGCATCTACGACACGCTCAAGCAGTGTGCGAAGATTTCTCAGAACGCAGGCGGTATCGGCCTTTCCATTCACGACATCCGCGCCACAGGCTCGTACATCAAAGGAACCAACGGCACGTCCAACGGCATTGTTCCGATGTTGCGAGTATTCAACGACACCGCCCGTTACGTTGACCAGGGAGGTGGAAAACGCAAGGGTTCGTTTGCCATTTACATCGAGCCCTGGCACGCCGACATCCACGATTTCCTCGACCTCAAGAAGAACCACGGTAAGGAAGAGCAGCGCGCACGCGATTATCCGGTTCGCCCGGGGATTACTGTCCGTCTGCCAACACTTGCTTATCTCCATGCCATACTGGGCGAGTTGTGGATGACCGC
>PBWG01000062.1 GCA_002729115.1 Crocinitomicaceae bacterium
ATCCGGGAAATCGAATTGCTGGTGGTAGACGGGGTGGTCAAACGGCACCTCCACCCAATCCTGGTCTGGGAAGACCTTGGCCATGGCCGCGCGAACGAACGGGTCCATGCCGTAGTTGTCGCTGATGTGAAGGAACCCCCCAGCTTGCAAATAAGTGCGCAATTGCTCCGCTTCCCTGTTGGAAAACAACACGTTGCCGTGACCTGTCATGTGCACCCAGGGGTGGTTGAAGAGGTCGGGCGACCCCACCTCCACATAAGGCACTTCNTCGCTNAGNGACATGCCCATCTCGGTGTTGCAGAAGTCCACGAGGTTGGNCACCGCCGTGGGGTTGGCGTACCAATCGCCTCCACCGCGGTACTGCAANACGGCCAACTGGACGTCGGCGGAGGTTTGGGCCGAGGCCACTTGCACAGCTCCGCCATTCAGCACCAGCAAGGCCATCACCCNACCNCAAAATCCTCGGCTGCGCGGAACNTTTTGCATGCCACGAAGGTATGCTTTTCGCGCGCTGCGCCTGGATTTTTTGATTATATTCGCGCACCTGAAAAAGAACCCTAGCGATCATGCAGAATAAGAACATTCTTGTCGTCTTCACTGTGCTGTTGGCCTTTGCGACGTTGTACACCCTGTCCTTCAACTGGGTGGCGAGTGGATTTGAAACCACGGCAGATGAATACGGAGCCTACGTGGCCGACTCCTTGGAAAGTGCAGGTGCACTCGGAGACCAAACCTTCGACGAAGCCGCAGCCCAAGCGGCCCGCGAGTTCTTGCGTGACAGNGCCACCGCGGAGATCTACCCCGTGTTTGGGCACTCGTACCGCCACGTCAAGGAGCAAGAGCTGAACCTCGGCCTCGACTTGAAAGGCGGCATGAGCGTCACCCTCGAAGTCAGCTTGCCTGACCTCATTGTGGCCTTGTCCGACTACAGCGACAACGCCGAATTCCGCGGCGCCTTGTCCGACGCAAAAGCCCTGCGCAAGAGCACCGGCGACGACTTTGTGACGTTGTTCGAGCGTGCTTGGACCGAGCGCGCGCCCGAAGTGGAGTTGTGGCGCATCTTCCACAACATGGAGAACAAGGACCTCTTCCCTGCGAAGAGCTCCGACGCCGAAATCTTCGACATCCTCCGTGCCGAGGCCCAAACCGCCATCGACAACACCGAGAGCATCATCCGCAAGCGGATNGACCAACTCGGCGTGGCACAGCCCAACGTGCAGAAGCTCCAAAACGGGCGCATCCTGGTGGAACTCCCCGGCATCGANGACCGCGAGCGNGCACGCAAGCAGTTGAAGAGCACGGCCAACCTCGAATTCTGGGAAACCTACTTCAACGACGAAGTCATCGGTCGACTCGGCGCCGCCAACGAAGCTTTGGCCAAGGTCCAAAGCCCCGAGCTCTTCGACGAAAACGCCCCCGCAGACTCGACCCTGACCCAAGATCAGCTCCGCGCCAAGAACCCCTTGTTCTCGGTCTTCCAATTGGAGTTGGGACGCCGTTCCGCCGTGGTGGGCTACACCTTGGCCAGCGACACCAACCGCGTGAACGACTTGTTGAGCCAGCCCGCAGCCCGTGAGGCCTTGGGCAGCGACTTGCGCCTCCTCTGGGAAGCCAAGCCCGCCACCAACGTGGCCCAACTCTTCGCCATNAAGGACCCGTCTGGCAAAGGCAAGGCGGANTTGAGCGGCAAGAGCATCGTGGACGCCCGCGTCAGCTACGACGAGATTGGCGACGTGGTGGTCAGCATGACCATGAACAGCGAAGGCGCTGTGGCATGGGGCCAAATGACCGAACGCTGCGCCAACGAAAACAACCGCGCTGTGGCTGTGGTGTTGGACAACCTNGTGTTCAGCGCCCCCAACGTGCAGACCGCCATCACCAACGGCCGTTCTCAAATCAGCTTTGGCTNTGGCCAATCTGCCGAGGACAAGTTGGCAGAAGCCGAGGACCTCGCAGGACTTTTGAAAGCGGGCTCTCTCCCCGCCCCTGCCCGCATTGTGGATGAGGTGAGCGTGGGACCCCAGCTCGGGGAAGAGAACATCAACGCAGGTTTGAGCTCGTTCGTCATCGCCCTCCTTGTGGTGTTGGCGTACATGATCTTCTACTACCGCGGCGCCGGCTTGGTGTCCAACGTGGCCTTGCTCGCCAACCTGTTCTTCTTGATTGGCGCCCTCGCCTCCTTGGGTGCGGCCTTGACCCTCCCAGGCATCGCGGGCATCGTGTTGACCATCGGCATGGCGGTCGACGCGAACGTGCTCATCTACGAGCGCATCCGGGAAGAAATGCGAGGAGGGAAAGGCCTCATGGTCGCCTTGAAAGAAGGATACGCCAAAGCATACAGCGCCATCATCGACGCGAACATCACGACGTTGCTCACCGCCTTTGTGCTGTACAGCTTCGGAAGCGGCGCCATCCGCGGATTTGCCACGACGTTGATCATCGGCATCTTCACGTCGCTGTTCAGCGCGATCGTGTTGACCCGTCTCNTCTTCTTCTCTCGNCTCGAGAACAAAAAAGGNATCAGCTTCTACACAGAAGCCACCAAGAACTGGTTCACCAACACCGCAGTCAACTTCATGGGCAACCGTCGCCGTTTCTACGTGCTGAGCGCCATTGTGGTGATTGCNGGCATCGGATCCCTGACCACNANGGGCTTGAACTACGGCGTGGAATTCTCCGGTGGCACGACGTTCGACGTGAGTTTTGACGACGCCGTCGACGCTGAGGCAGTCCGCAACGCCTTGGCCACGGCCTTCACCGAGGACGGCGTCCCTGGCAACCCCCTCGTCCAAACCAAGGACTCCCCAGAGAAGCTNCGCATCATGACCAACTTCATGATNGACAGCGAGGCAGAAGATGTGGACGAGCAAATCAACGCCGCCCTGGCCTCGGGCCTCGGCTCGATTGGCACGGGCTACAGCGTGGACATGTACAACAAGGTGGACAGCACCATCTCCGACGACTTCCGCAGCGGCGCCCAGAACGCNACGATCTTCTCCTTGATCATCATCTTCTTGTACATCTTCTTCCGGTTCCGGAAGTGGCAGTACGGCCTCGGCGCCCTCATCGCNATGGTGCACGATGTGATTGTGGTGTTGTCTGTGTTCTCCATCTTCTGGGGAATCCTCCCCTTCACCATGGAGATTGACCAGGCGTTCATCGCGGCCATTTTGACGGTCATCGGTTACTCCATCAACGACACGGTGGTGGTGTTTGACCGCATCCGTGAGTACATGGGATTGTACGGCAGCAAGAAAGGCGAAGAGGAGCTCATGAACAGCGCCCTCAACAGCACCTTGAGCCGAACCATCAACACCTCGCTCTCGACCTTTGTGGTGTTGTTGACCATCTTCCTCTTTGGCGGCGACAACATCAAAGGCTTTGTCTTCGCGCTCATGGTGGGTGTTGTGGTGGGAACCTACTCNTCCATCTTCATCGCCACNCCNAGCGTGCTGGACTTCAGCAAGCGNGCNACNAGCTGANGAGNATCACNNNCTTNANATTTCAAAAACCAGCCCTTCGGGGTTGGTTTTTTTTGTGCCAAAATGCCCCCTGATTTTCAGCGACTTAGCACTTGATTTCAACCCTACTCATCCTATCTTTAGACAGAATTATCAGGCATAATGAAACCTTCGTCGACAAAATGTCGTAAATTTATTATGTAACTCAGCTGAACAGCTCGTCATATGACAATTCACAACTGCCAAATGAACACTGCCCCGGCATGCCTTGCTGGNCCGTTGCGCACCCCTGCGCTGGCCTTGCTTTTGCTGGTGCTTGGGTTCATGTCGATGNCNCCCGGCACGGCNTTTGGCCAAGTGACCCCCGGGTGCACCGACGACAGCGCTGTTAATTTTGACCCGGCGGCCACAGAGGACGATGGTTCCTGTGTGTTCAATCCGTGCTTCAACGCGACGGCATGCAACTTCGATCCAGAATTGGAATGGAACGAGGGCCCTTGCGTGTTCGCAGAGGAGGGTTACGATTGCGACGGCAACTGTTTGGCCGACGACAACAACAACGGCATTTGTGACGNNCTGGAGCAAGGGGGGTGCACCGATTCCAGCGCATGCAACTACGANGCCACGGCCACGTTCGACGATGGGACGTGCGACTATGTGAGCTGTCCAGTGTTTGGTTGCACAAGCCCTTTCGCGTGCAACTTCAACCCCAACGCCGTGTACAACAACGGCTCGTGCGACTTCTTGTCTTGCGCAGGGTGCACCTTGTCTTCTGCTTGCAACTACGACCCTGAAGCCACCTTGAACAACGGTTCTTGCGACTTCATCTCTTGTCGCGGTTGTACGGACCCCGACGCGTCCAACTACGATCCCGACGCACTGATTGACGACGGCTCGTGCGAGATCCTGGGCTGCACCAACTCCGGCGCGTGCAACTTCGACATCAACGCCACCGTGAACGACGGCAGCTGCGACTTCTTGAGCTGCCTGCCTTCTGGATGTCTTTTGACCGCCGCGTGCAACTATGACCCCACCGCCCTTGTGGCCGGTGGCGAATGCATTTTCCCCGAAAATGGATACGACTGCGACGGCAACTGCTTGAGCGACACGGACGGCGACGGCGTGTGCAACCCCTTCGAAGTGCCAGGCTGTGACGATCCAGACGCATTCAACTTCGACCCGAGCGCCACCGAGAACAACGGTTCTTGTGTGGCCGTGAGCCTGGGTTGTTTGGACGCCACAGCCTGCAACTATGTGCCGTTGGCCAACACCGACGACGGGTCGTGCGACTACGATTCGTGCGTGGGATGCACCCAGTTCTTCGCGTGCAACTTCGACCCCGATGCCACGGTGTCCAGCGGCAACTGCGTGTTTGCTGAATTTGGATACGACTGCGACGGCGAATGCTTGATTGACTCCGACGGTGACGGCGTCTGCAACCAGTTCGAAGTGAANGGGTGCACNGACGAAACCGCCTTGAACTTCGACCCCGACGCGACCGAGGACAACGGTTCGTGCGTGGCCGTNGTCTCTGGNTGCAGCAGCCCNGGNGCNTGCAACTACGACCCNGCTGTGAACGTCGACGACGGTTCCTGTGAATCGGTNTCTTGCCTGGGATGCACCGTGTCCACCGCNTGCAACTACGACCCTGAAGCCACGCAAGACGACGGTTCTTGTGACTACCTGTCTTGCCTGGGCTTTGGCTGCACCCTGGAGGGCGCATGCAACTACAACGAGGAAGCCCTTGTGAACGACGGCACTTGCGAGTTTGAATCTTGTCAAGGGTGCCAGACTGAAGGTGCCTGCAATTACGATCCAGCGGCCACCCTGGTCGGACCTTGTGACTTCACCTCGTGCGCGGGTTGCATGGATCCTGACGCTTTCAACTACGACGAAGACGCCACCATCCCCGGATTCATCGTGCAAGCCGATGGCACCGCGGTGGACGCCTGCACGTACGCGGGCTGCACGATTTTCTATGCGTGCAACTACAACGACATCGCCACCGTCAACGACGGCAGCTGCGACTTCGACTCTTGCGCCGGCTGTCAGATTGCGGAAGCATGCAACTACGATGAGGAAGCCACACTCTCTGGAGACTGTGAATTCCCTGCAGAAGGGTACGATTGCGCCGGCAACTGTTTGATCGACTCCGACATGGACGGGGTGTGCGACGCGTTTGAAGTGGCAGGCTGCGACGACGACGAGGCCTTGAACTTTGACGAGGACGCCACAGAGAACGACGGCTCCTGCGCGTACTCGGTGCTCGGTTGCACAGACTTGACGGCGTGCAACTTCGACGATTTGGCCACCGCCGACGACGGGTCTTGCGAGTTCTCTTCATGTTCAGGCTGCCTCAACCCGGTGGGTTGCAACTACGATGCAACGGCGCTGTACGTCGCGCCCTGTGTGTTCCCAGAAGTCGGGTACTTCTGTGATGGCACCTGCATCAACCCCTCGACCTACACATACTTGGATGGCGCCAACGCCGGAGAGGTGATTTGTGTGGAATTCGTGGTCCTGGGTTGCACAGACATCAACGCGTGCAACTACCAGGAAGACGCCAACGCGAACGACGGGTCTTGTGAGTACCTCAGCTGCTTGGTGTTTGATTGTGCAAACCCCCAAGCCTGCAACTACAACCCGCTGGCGGACTTCGACGACGGAAGTTGCGACTTCAACTCCTGCGCTGGGTGCATCTTGGAGGGCGCGTGCAACTACGATCCAGAAGCCACCATCCCGGCCTTCTGCGACTTCACGAGCTGCGTGGGTTGCACTGAAGAAGGTGCGGACAACTACGATCCGGACGCCACCACCGACGGGGCGTGTGTGTTCACGGGCTGCACCACCCTCACGGCGTGCAACTACGACCCTCAGGCCAACACCGACGACGGGAGCTGCGAATATTTCTCGTGCGTGGGATGCTTGAACGAAGACGCCTGCAACTACGACCCCACCGCCTTGTACAACGGCGGATGTGTCTATGTCGTTCCTGGCTATGACTGCGATGGCGCGTGCTTGGACGACGACGCCGACGGGGTGTGCAACTTCGACGAGGTGGAAGGCTGCACCGACGCAGAAGCGTTCAACTACGATCCACTTGCCACCGACGACGACGGGTCTTGTGAAGCTGTCGTGGAAGGTTGCACCCTCCAAGGAGCGTGCAACTTCGACGACGACGCCAACGTGGACGACGGGTCGTGCGAATTTGAGTCTTGTTCAGGATGCCTTTCGAGCGCGGCCTGCAACTACGATCCTGAAGCGGTTTACGCGGCGGAATGCATCTACCCTGAAGAAGGGTACGACTGCGAGGGCGTGTGCTTGAGCGACGTGGACGGCGACGGCGTGTGCGATCCTTTTGAAACGGCGGGTTGCACCCTGGTCTACGCGTGCAACTTCAACCCACTCGTGACGGTGGACGACGGAAGTTGTGACTTCA
>PBWG01000063.1 GCA_002729115.1 Crocinitomicaceae bacterium
AGGTTGGCCATCATGTGGCCGAGCTGGGCCACGCTGTCAGGGTCGAGGGTGGCCGCCATCGCCGTTCGGCACCGGCGCACGTTTTCCACATGGCCGCGCACCACGCCGTCCAGCGTCTCGGCAAGCGGCAGCGTTTGGGGAACGCTCACAGGAGCCCCCAAGGCCGCGACCCCCAAGGTCTGGGCCACGTCGCTCAGCAACACGCACCGCTCCACGCGGCTGGCTGCCAACTTGGGAATGACCGCCCCCCTCAAAAACTGATCGCGGACTTTGAACACCGCTTGATCCAGGGCGTCCGTGATGTCGTCGGAGGTGGCGTTCTCGGACAACCCGAGCAAGGTGAGGGCTTTCGACCGTTCCATTCACACAAGTTACGTGACAACCTGAAACCTCAGGGGCCTTCCATGCGTCAAACGGCATTACATTCGTGAAAGCTGATTTTCAACCAATGAAACATCCCATGATTTGGACACTTTGCACGGCCGCGGCACTCGCGGTTGGATGCGGAAACGCCTCTGAAGGAACCTCTTCTTCTGCAACTTCAAAGCCCGCGACCAGCACAGCGAAAGCTAGTGCGCCCGCCACTTCTCAACAGCCAGACGTCACCGTCTCCGCCAAATGGAAAGACGGGGTGACCGACGCGAACCGTGGGGACAAAACCGGCAAAGTGCGTTTGCAGGGCACAGTGCCTGCGGCCAACGGCACGGTCTTGTTCCTCTACGAAACCGAGGGCCGCAACTTGACCCTGATGGACAGCGCCAAGGTTCAGAACCAAGCCTTTGACTTCGGTCAGGTGGAGGTGCACCGTGGGTTCTACCAATTGGCCACCGACAACGCCAAGAACAACTGTCAGTTCGTGATGAACCCCGACGAGCCGCAGGTCAACTTGAAGTTCCGCTCCAAGCAATTGACCAGCAGCAAGACGGCGGAAGGCAGCCAGGAAAACGCCGCTTGGTTCACCTACCAAAACTTCTCGCGCGTCAACAACAACCAAATCCGTTCGCTCCGCAAGCAACTCAAGGACAGCCCGTTCCGAGCTCAAGTGGAAAAGCAGATCGAGGACAAGGAAATGGAGTTGGTGGCCAAGCAGCACGAGTTGATGGGCCAGTACCCCAACACGTACCTCGCCAAGTTTTTGGGCTGGCGCAACCCCAAGTACCCCAAGTCGCAAGGCAACTACTTCGACGACATGGACCCCATGGACAACAGCTTGGTGCGCAGCATGGCCATTAGCGACCGCATCCAAGGGTTCATGGTGGCGTACAGCAAAGGCAACGACCCAGGGTTCTTGGCGTGCATCGATTTGGTGAAGGCGCACTTCGAGCCCAACCCGGTCACCCTGGAGAGCGCGTTGTATTCGATGCTCGAAGGATTCTACAACACCGGCAAGGAGCACATTTGCCAGTACATCCTCGACAACTACATCTACGACGAAGATTGCGGTGCGGACCTGAGCGACGTCATTCGCCAGCGGGCGCAGGGCATCATCAACCTGCAAGTGGGCAAGACCCCGCCCAACTTCACCATGGACAAGTGGGATGGCGGCTCGTTGAACCTCATGGAAACCGCCAAGGCCAACAAGTACACGCTGGTCATGTTTTGGGCTTCGTGGTGCCACAAGTGTGAGCAGGAGATCCCGGTGTTGATCCCCGTCCACGCGAAGTACAAGAGCCAAGGATTCGAGGCCATTGGCGTGAGCTTGGACCAGGCGCGCTCCACGTGGGTCGGCGTCATCGAGCAGCGTGGCATGGGCTACCCCAACGTGAGCCAGCTGCAAGGCTGGGACTCGCCCATTGTGAAGGATTACAAGATCACGGCCACACCGACATACTTCTTGCTGGACAGCGAAGGCAAGATTGTGTTGAAGCCCAAGCGCGTGTACGAGGTCGACGCCTTCTTGGCCAAGAACCTCTGAGGCAGGGGCTCACGCCCAAACAACCTTTTGGAAGGTCTCTGGAAGGGTCACCCCTTTTCGGAGGCCTTCCATGCTTTGTAGACGGCCAAAACCATGCCGTCGCTGAGCCCCACCTTGGGCACGTGCATGTGGGTCGCTTGGGCCAATTGCATGACCCGGGTGTAGATGTCCGCGGCGGGCACAATGACCTCCGCTCGGTCGGGCTTCAAGTGAAACCGTGACATCCGCTCCTTGTGGCTGGCCGAAGCCAGCGCGTCGGACAACTTCAGGAGCTTTTTCAGCGACACCGCATCCTGCCTCGGGAGCAGCGCAAGGCGCTGCAGACGGTTGGCGTTGCCCCCGGTCCCGATGGCGTACAGGGGGCGTCCGGGTTCAGAGATTTCTCCGATGTACGCGTTTACCGCATCCCATTCGCCGTCGGGAATTTGGTTCTGCAAGGCACGGACCGTGCCCAATTGAAAGCTTTTTCCTTTGATGCGCTTGCCGTGTCGAATCAGGGTCAATTCCGTGCTGCCTCCCCCCACGTCGATGTACAGGTAGTCCTTGTCCTGGTCGAAATCGGCCGCGTTGAAGTTGGAAAAAATCAAATCCGCCTCTTCGTCCCCGGAGATGATTTCGATGTTCACGTTGGCCCGCTTCTTGACGTGCTTCAACACCGCCTTCGCGTTGGTGGCCTCGCGCATGGCGCTGGTGGCACATGCCCTGAACCAATCGATGCCGTGCACGTCCATCAAATGCCAAAACGCCTTCATGGCTTTGGTCAGCTCAGACATGCGCTTGTCCGACACGGCACCCGTGCTGAAGACGTCGGCGCCGAGTCGAATGGGGACGCGGTAATAGGCCAGTTTTTGGGCTTGTGGACGGCCATCCACTTCCTCCACGCGCGAGACCAACAGCCTCACTGCGTTGGATCCAATGTCAATGGCGGCGCACTTCATCCTTGATTGGCATGGTACGCATAAAGGCGCTCTTGGGCCAAAAAGGGTTCGCTCCTGACCTCGCCGGCAGGAAGGTTGTCGCCGTTTCCGGTCACGCGTCTGGCCTTTTGGTTGTCGCGCCAAAGGTGGTCGAACAAATCCACGAGCTGGGCCTTCAACCCAGGGTCCAACACAGGCGTGGTGACTTCCACCCGGCGGTCCAAGTTCCTGGTCATCCAATCGGCGCTGCTGAGGTACACCTGCGTGTTGCCGCCGCCCGCAAAAACCGCAAACCTGCTGTGTTCCAGGTAGCGCCCCACCACCGACCTCACTTCAATGTTGTCGCTCAGACCTGGCACGCCCGCCTTGAGTACACAAATGCCCCGCACCACCAGTTGGATGCGGACACCGGCCGCCGACGCCCTGTACAACTTGTCGATCATCCCGGTGTCCACCANGTTGTTCAACTTGAGTCGAATCCACGCCTCCTTCCCCGCCTTGGCCCGCTTCATCTCCTCGTTGATGAGGTTCATGAACCGTCGTCGATTCGTGAAGGGACTCACGAACAACNGCTTGTACTGCTTGCGCTCGAAGCTGCTTTCAAAGAAGTCAAAAATCTTGGCCACCTCTTTCGTGAGGTCCGAGTGTGCGGTCAACAAGCTCAAGTCCTCGTACACCCCGGCGGTCTTCTCGTGGAAATTGCCTGTGCCAATGTGGGCATAGCGTCGCACGCGACCCTGATGCTTCCGGGTGATGAGAATCAGCTTGGCGTGCACCTTCAACTTGGGAATCCCAAAACGNACCACCACCCCAGCCTCNTTCAGCATGTTGCTGATGCGGATGTTCTGCTTTTCGTCGAAGCGCGCCGCCAATTCCACCACGACCTCCACGTGCTTTCCGTTCCGGGCGGCATTCACCAACGCGTTGATCACCAAGCTGTTCTTGGCCACGCGGTACAGGTTGATCTGGATGGTTCGGACGCTCGGGTCGATGGCGGCCTCCCGCAACAAGTCCACGACATGCACAAACTTGTGGTAGGGGTAATGCAACAGGATGTCCCCGTCGTCGNTGGCGTTCATGACGCTGGTGGCNGCCTTCAAGCGAGGNTGGGTCAAAGGTTTTTGGGCGGGNTGCACCAACTCAGTTCGGCCGAAGTCGGGAAAGCCCATCAAGTCCCTGCGGTTGTGGTACCGTTTGCCTGGAATGACGCTCGCTTCCGACTGCAATTCCAGCTTGCGGAGCAAGGCCTGGAGCATGTCCTTCGGCATCTGCCGGTCGTACAAGAAACGGACGACCTCGCCGGAGCTCCGCCGCTTGAGTCCGCGTTCCATCTTGGCCAGCACAGATCGTGTCAGGTCGTCGTCCATGTCGATGGCCGCGTCCCGCGTCGCCTTGATGGCAAACGCTTCAATGTGCACCGCCTCGAACAACTTGAAAATCCTGGGCAAAGCCTCGCGGATGACGTCGTCCAGGAACATCACACGCTTCAAGCCATCGTCGTTGGGCAACGTCAAGAACCTGGGCAAGTGACTCGGCAATTGGATCAGGGCCAATTTCTTCTTGCCCTCCGCCGTGGTGAGGCGAATGGCCAAGTACCCCTCCCCGTCGACCAATTCAGGCATTTCCACCCCCCGTCCCAACATGATGGGCACAAGGGAAGGACGGACCGTTCGGCGGAAGTAATCGTCCACAAATTCCGCATCTTCTGGGGCCAGTTGGGCCTCGTCCACCATGGCGATGCCCTCGCGCCTCAACTCCTGTTGAAGGGCGACGAAGGTGTCGTCAAATTCGCTTTGAAGTTGGGTGATTTGGGCTTCAATCTGCTTCAGCGTGTCCACGACCGGAAAACCCAACGTGGTCTTCGCCTTGGCATCCACAGACGCCATCCGCTGCAAATACGCCACACGCACCCGGTAGAACTCGTCCAGGTTGTTGGAGAAAATGCCCAGGAAGCGCATGCGTTCCACCAGCGGGTTGTCCGCGGACTGCGCCTCTTGAAGCACGCGGTGGTTGAAGGACAGCCAACTGAGCTCTCGGTTGATGTATCGGTCGGTGTCGCCCCCCTTCTTCATGACACAAAGATGCGGCGCTGAAATGTGACTTCCGTGACAATTCTTGGCACAGATTCGCTGAACTCCCACTGGGGGCCGTTGTTACCTTTGCCTCACATCATTCAAACCCAAATTCTCAAGAACCATGGCAGTTCTCGTCGGCCGCAAGGCCCCCCACTTCAGCGAAACCGCAGTTGTCAATGGAAAGGACATTGTCGACGGCTTCTCGCTTGACCAGTACCTCGGCAACAAGTATGTCATCTTGTTCTTCTACCCCAAGGACTTCACCTTCGTGTGCCCCACTGAAATTCACGCCTTCCAAGAGAAGCTCGGTGAATTTGACGCGCGCAACTGCGCGGTTGTGGGCGTGTCCACCGACACCGCCGAGACTCACCAAGCCTACCTCCGCGTGGCCAAGGACCAAGGCGGCATCGAAGGCGTGACGTACCCCCTCGTCGCGGACACCAACAAAACCATCTCCACNAACTACGACGTGTTGGCCGGGGAGTACGACTACGACGAAGAAGGCAACTTGACGGCCGAGGGCGAAATGATCGCGTACCGCGGTTTGTTCCTCATCGACAAGGAAGGCATCGTCCGTCACCAACTCGTGAACTTCTTCCCCATCGGACGAAACGTGGACGAAGCCATCCGCGTGTTGGACGCGTGGATCCACAACGAGACCCACGGTGAAGTTTGCCCCGCCAACTGGGANAAAGGCAAGGACGCCATGAACGCCACCAACGACGGCGTGGCCGCCTACCTCGCCAGCCACTGATCCTGACCCCTCAGGATGCAAAAAGCCCCGACNCGCAAGAGTCGGGGCTTTTTTATGGTCGGTGTGAAGCGACCCTTAGACGCGTTGCTTTTTGCGTCGCACGTGGTGCACCTTCTCCCCATTCGCCGCCACGAAGGGCTCCGCGTGTTGGTCAAAGTGGCTGGTGAGCTCCTGGGCCGACCACTCGGGACGGGCCTGAATCAAGCAGGCCACATCGTCGCACGCCACAGCAGGATTTCCGTTCTCGTCCATGATCACGTAGATGTCGCCCACCAACCGCTGGGCCATCTTTTCTTGGTGAGACATGGGCGGTGTGTACACGGCGTCGCGTGTTTGACGGAGTTCATTCAGGGTGCGTGTCTTGCTCATCTTTCAATTCTTTCGGGCATGGAATATACACGCAATCAGCAAATTGCACGTGTACAATGGACACGGTTTGGGGTCAAAATGACCCAAATGTGTCGCGCACAAAGGCTTGCACAGCCTTGAGTTGCCCTGACGAGAATGCGAGCGTCACGTTTTGGTCCTTGGAGCGCAAATGCAACGTGCCGTCGTCGTCACGGGTCGACAACTCCACTTGGATGTCGCTTCGATTCCAAGGCACGCCATAGACCTCAAGGCGGACGCGGAAATACAAGATGGCGCCCGATTGGGTGCGCTGGAGGTTGGCCCACTTCACGTCGGCGGTTTCATCCACGAGGGCTTTCACCTCGGCAGAGCCGTCGAGCAAGCGCAGCCGAGGGCTGCCCGACTTCTTCCACCACGGAAGCGGCTTCCCAGAAATGGCATGGACCTCGGCCCAGCGGTCCNGGTCAGCGTACGTCAAGTTCCAAAGCATCTCCGCTCCAGAGGGTTTGGAATTTGCCGTCGCCGTCGTACATCTCCGCCTGACGTCGGGTGTTGAATTTCCGGTTGGGACGGGGGTCGTTGCCCACGCCCGCCACGTAAATCCAATTGCCGGTGTTGCTCGCCGGGTCGTGGTCCAAGAGCAGGTGCTCGAACCACGACGCCCCCAGTCGCCAGTCGATGCCCAAATCGTGGACGAGGTACGACGCCACGTTCTGGCGGCCTCGGTTGCTCATGAACCCGGTGCGGGCCAATTCCCGCATGTTGGCATTCACAAAGGGGTCTTTCGTGCGNCCCTCCTTCCACGCTTCGAAGGCGTGTCGTTGGGTGCCACGGTTGGGGCTGTCCGGCTTGAGGGCCTTCTTGTGAAAAATCTTGGCCCCGTATTTCATGGCCACGAAGCGGAAGTAATCGCGCCAAATCAACTCGAAGACCAACCAGTACGTGCTGTCGTTGGCTTCCACGGTGTCCTCGAAACGGGTCACCTCGCTGGCGATCCGACGTGGGCTGATGCATCCGTTGGCCAACCACGGGCTGAACTTGCTGCTGTAGTCTGCCCCCACCAACCCGTTGCGGGTCTTCTTGTACACGGCCAATTTTTCTGTGTCCCAGAAGTAATGCTTNAGCCTGGCGCGGGCCTCGCTTGCGCCCCCGCGGAAAGGCAACACGGCGCGCGAGTCGTCCACCGGCAACGCCATGCCATGGCGCTTGAGGAAAGACGCCAGTTCTGGCAACTCGCCCAGGTCGTCCGCCTCCAAACACGTCATGGATTCCGGGGCCGGATGAGGCATTCGGACATCGCTTCCTTTCTCCACCTTTTTCCGGAATTGGGTGAAGATGTCGGGCAGCGCCTCCAGGGACATCGGAATGTCCTCCGGGTGGTACAACGTGAGGCCTTCCACCCAGCGGCAATGTCCGCCCAACGCCACCACAGCGCGCTCCACCGCCAACTCGGCCTCAAGCTCTTCCGGGGTGTGCTCCGCCTGCGCGGTCAAGACNTTGCACCCCAAGTCGNACATCAAGGCCGGGAGCACTTCATGCGGTGTGCCTTCCAAGATGTGCAAGCAGCCGCCCACGTCTTCAATGGCGCGTTGCAAATCAGCCACACTCTCCCACAAGAATCGGGTGCGGAAGGGCCCTGTTTTGCAATGGCCCCAACGGTCTTCCTTCCAGAAGGCAGGGTCAATCACGTAGGCAAGTGCCACGTCTCCCCCTTGGAGCGCTTCCTGCAAAGCGGGGTTGTCGTCNAGNCGGAGGTCGTTTCGGAACCAATGAAGGGTGGCCATGTCAAAGTTGTTCGAGGTTGTGAAGGACCGCATCCCCGCGGTCGAGAAGGGCTTGTTGCTTGGCAGGGTCCATCTTGTCCCAGGTCCGGTAGACCATGCCAATGCGNGGGTTTTTCTCCAGCAGGTGGCGGTTCCGTGCATGGAAGTGCCAGTACAGNCTGTTGAAGGGGCAGGCGTCGTCCTCGGTTTTGCCTTGGCGGTTGTAACGACACGCCGCGCAGTGGGGGCCCATTTTGTGCATGTAGTTGGCGGAAGACACGTAGGGCTTGGTGCCCACAATGCCGCCGTCCGCAAACTGGCTCATGCCCCGCGTGTTGGTNATCTCCACCCACTCGATGGCGTCGATGTACACCCCCAAATACCATCCATCNACCTCGTCNGGGTCGATCCCAGCCAGCAAGGCGAAGTTGCCGGTCACCATGAGGCGCTGGATGTGGTGGGCGTAGGCGTNGTCGAGGGTTTGCGTGATGGCATGTTGAAGGCAGCGCATCCCTGTGTCCCCCGTCCAGAACCATGATGGAAGCGGCCGGTCGTGCTCGAAGAAATTCTTCTCCGCGTACCCAGGCATGTGCGCCCAGTAGACCCCCCGCATGTACTCCCGCCAGCCTAGAATTTGGCGGATGAAGCCTTCCACTTGCTCGATGCTCGCATGGGAAGGCGCCTCCCGCCACTTGNGTTCCACNGCCTCGATGACTTCGCGCGGCGAAAGCATTTTGACGTTCATCGCAAAGCTCAAGCGGCTGTGGTACACCGTCCAGCTGTCCTCGGTGAGTGCGTCCTGAAAGTCGCCAAACAGCGGGAGCAACTCGTCCACAAACAAGTCCAACAACTCCAAACTCTCCTCCCGGGTCACGGGCCATCCGAAGGCAGTCGGGTCCACACGGCCCACCGTTTGGACTCCAGCTTCCTCGAGTTGGGCAACCAAACCCGCCACGTCGCGCGGCCACAGCTTGGGCTGAGGCGGCACGTGGCCCTTGGGCAGCTTCTTCCGGTTGTTGGCGTCGTAGTTCCACTTCCCCCCTTCTGGCTGTCTTGCGCCGTCGAGCAGCACGGCATGGCGCTTCCGCATCATCCGGTAAAACGACTCCATCAAGTATTGCTTCTTGCCCTTGAAGTGGGTCGCGAGGTCGTCGCGTTGGGTCAAAAAATGGTGGGTGTCGCAAGGCACCACCTCGACCCCCCAGGCGGCTGTGCCCGTGCGAAGCAGCTCGTCGAGTCGCCACTCGTCCGGCAGTTGGTGCTCGAAGCGAGAGGCCCCGGTGGCCACAATGGCGTCGTGCACCACGTCGAGCATGGGCCGCAACGCNNCAGGCTGGNCGATGGTCACATGGTGCATGCGGTGCCCCTCCGCCGCTCGGGCCGACGAGAACCCACGCATGGCGAGAAAGAACGCCAGCACTTTTTGAATGTGATGCCGCGCATAGTCGGTCTCTTGCCTGCACTCCACAAGCACCGTGACCACCCCCGCGTCGATGTCCGACCACCAAGGATGAGCGGCGTTCAATTGGTCACCGAGGATCAAGCGCACCGTGTGCGCGGAACCCAAAGCGTCGGTTGGAGGGAGTGCTGCCATGAGGAAAAACCAACACCCCACGGCCCGTCATGTTCTCTGCTTTTGCCGACGGCAGCGCTCGCTGCAATGTTTGACCTCATCCCAACAACGCGCCCATTTTTTGCGCCACGTGAACGGCCTCCCGCAGGTGGCGCAGTCCTTCTCTGGCAGGTGTGGCTTTTTGTGGGCCACCTCAGGCCTGGGGTTGTTGAAGCGCCTTCAGTTCAGACCAAGACATGGGCACCGGCGTCGCCGTCACNCGCTGCGGAAACTCTGCCCCGTNCAGGAATTTGAGCACCAATTCGTTGAACAGCTCGGGGGCCTCAATGCTGCACACGTGGCCGCAATTCTCAATCACACTCAACCGCACGTTGCGGTGCACCTCGGCAAACTGCTGGGCCGCCTTGAAAAAGATGTGGTCCTGGTCGCCCATGACAACCAAGGACGGCTTGGCCACGTGGCGNGACATGACGTCTTTCACAAGCTTGAAAAACGGCTTGTACAGCTCCACCCACTTCAAGTACTCCAACTGCGTCAAGCGGCGGCTCTGCCGTCTGAAAATCCANCGGCTCATGCGGTGGTTTCTGCGAGGCAACACAATGAACGAGAACATCCAGTAAATCGCCTGGAAGGGCAAGATGTGGTTCAACACACGTGCGCTGTGCACGAACAAATGCATCACCCAACTGCCGTCGAAGATGGCGCCAGCCATGACCATGCGGTCCACCAATTCGGGCCGGAGCATGTCGATTTTTTGGAGAATCACGCTGCCAATGCTCAAGCTGACAAAGTGCGCCTTCTCGATGCCCAGGTGGTCGAGGACTTTCAGGATGTCTTCCGCCACGATGTCGAAGTCGTAGGCGGGGAATTCTGGGAGGATGTCCTTGCTCAATCCGTGGTCGCGCAAGTCGAGCAAAAGCAACCGATAATGTGGCGCGAAGGCGTCGGTCTGAAACTTCCACGTGCGGATCGACCCTCCNGCCCCGTGGATGAAGACCATCCAAGGCAGGTCGNGGTTGTCGCCCACAATTTCATGGTGAAGCAAGGTCGTCTCAGCCATGGGTCAAAGTTCGCGCATTCGGCCTTTCGTTTGAGCGGCGGGCGGCACCACGTGGCGGGCCAAAATCCTCCGACCTTCCGCCTTGGCTTCCGGGCGCTTGCGGAACGCCCACATCCGATCTCGGGCCGCACGGGCCGCCTCGGTCACGTCGACCACAGGGTACGGATAGGCCTCCATCCCCCACCCGGCCATGGCGGCTTCCATCGGTGGGGCCATCCACGGGGCGTGGATGCAATTGTTGGGGACCTGGGACAACTCCGGCACCCACTTGCGGATGAATGCCCCGTCGGGGTCGTGGTCTTCCCCTTGCTTCACTGGGTTGTAAATGCGCACCGTGTTGATGCCGGTGACGCCCGCTTGCATTTGGAATTGGGGGAAGTGAATGCCCGGCTCAAAGTCCAAAAAACAGCGCGCCAAATGCTCCACGCCGTCCTGCCACCGGTGGTTCATGTGGTGGGTCAGGAAGCTGACCAACATCGCACGCATGCGAAAATTCANGNANCCCGTTTCTCGCACGGCGCGCATGCACGCGTCCACCAAGGGCACCCCCGTGGNGCCCTCCTTCCACCTGGACAGCGCCTCCGNATCGTGCACGGTGGGCAGGGCGTCGTACGCGCGGTTCANGTTGCGCCATTCCANGGCGTGCTCGGCNTCAAACTTTTGAATGAAATGGCAATGCCACCTCAGCCGGCTCCCAAACGCATGGTGGTTCCTCCCCTGCCGCGGCGTGGCCTCCAAGGCTTGGTAGACTTGCCGGACGCTCAGCGCCCCCCACGCCAAATAAGGGGACAAGCGGCTGCAGGACGTTCGGCTGGCTTCCGGCTTGCTGATGTGCCGCTGGTAGGTGTGCACCCGACCTTCGTCTAGAAACGACCCCAAATACTTGTGCCCCGCACGTTCGCCCCCCGGCTGAAACGGGCCCGTCCCAACGAGGTCGTCGGCATGGGTGACCACAGGAGGAGAAGCGCAGCGCCAAGCCTCGGGCCAGTTCCACGCTGGCGTTGGACTCGCCTGAATGTGCTGCAGGGCTTTAAGGCCTGGATGCACCAAAGGACGCGCCATGTTCACGTGCCATGTCCTCACCCACCCCCGTCGGTGGGTGCGTCCACGCTGCACCCCGAGCTGAGGTTCTTCGATCCACGACACTTGATGGCGCGTGCACCAAGCCGCCACCGCCTTGTCGCGGTCGAAGGTCCACGCCACCCCTGTTTCCTCATGAGAGTGCAGAGATTGAACGGGGGTTTGGGCGTGCAAACGGTCCAAGACGTCCAACATCGGGGCATGCAACCGAACGAAGGACACAGGCCACGCTTCTTGGTCAAAGGTGCCTGCCATGTCTTCCAAACACTGCCATTGGAATTGGACGTGGCGAGACGATGTGGTGGGGTGGCTCAACAATCCAGGCTCGAAGACATGCAGCACCACGACCCGATGGCCGTCGGCAGCCGCCTGCTGCATGGCCCGGGCCAACGGCGCGTGGTCCCTCGTTCGGAGGTCACGCTTGAGCCACACGACATGAACCCCAGTCGCCATGGATCAGATTGAGACGTCTTCCCAACCGCGGGCAGGGTCGTCAAGGACAGAGACTTCACGGTCCATCTTGGCGTACGACCAACGTCCCAGGGATTG
>PBWG01000064.1 GCA_002729115.1 Crocinitomicaceae bacterium
CCGGACCGTGACGTGGTCGTACCCCACGAAATCCTCTGGGGTCCAAAGCATGTCGTGGATGTCACTCACACCTTCCTTGAACTGGGTGGACAGGGAGTCCACCCCTGCCCGCAAGCTGTCGGGTTGGGTCGACCAAACTGACTCCATGGCTTGAATGGTCTCGCGGGCCAACGCCAAGTCTTGCATCAGCGCGGCGAGTCGCCCCACCTCCTCCTGCACTTCGGCCATCAACGCGACGCCCTCGGCATAAAGGTCCTTGTCGAAGGTGACCCGCGGGTCCGCCGCGAGGGTCATCGACACGGTGTCACGGTGGTCGCCAAGCGACAGCACCGCCGTGTAAGTTCCGGGGGCAACTCGAGGTCCTCCTCCCACGGGTTTGTCTTCGTTGTCAAGGTCGCGGCTGGGCCATTTCACGCCGTCGGTGTCCCCGCGCCATCCATAACGCTGCCAGCCCGGCTCCACATCGCGGGTCATGTGTCGCAGGGTGTCGCCTTGGACATTCAAGATGGTCATCGCCATCTCGGAGTGCACCTCGGCTGTGTCGGGGTGGACATAGATGTGGCCGTGGGCGTCGCGGCGGCGGTTCTCCCCTTCCCAGACGTGGTCTGCCAAGAACCGAGATCCTGCGGGCCGTGGGTTGGGCACTTGGTAGCCGGTGGCTGCGTCGAACGCCAGGAACGTGGCGTTGAGCACCGCAGCACCCTCGCGCGCCAAGGCACGCAGCGGGGACAAGTCCTCCACCACATAGGCGGCGCGTCCAAACGTGCCCAGCACGAGGTCGCCCTCTCGGGGCTGGATGGCCATGTCGCGCACCGGCACCGCAGGGATGTCGTGGCTCCAACGGCGCCAATTCACACCCCGGTCCACGCTGAAGTGCAAGCCTTCCTCCGTGCCCAAAAACAACAAGTCGGCCACTTCTGGGTCCTGCACCACGCTCAACACGTGGGCCGGAATGTCCTCTCCGTAGACCAATCGCTTCCAGGACTTTCCACCGTCGGTGGTGCGGTAGAGGTAAGGCGACCAATCGTTTCTCCGGTAGTTGTTGGCCACGACGTACACCTCGTCCGGGTTGTGCACGCTTAGATGAATTTGTGGAATCCAAGACCCCTCAGGCAGTCCTTTCAGCTTGGCCCCGTGGTCGGTCCACGTGGCCCCTCCGTCGGTGGTGTGTTGCAAACGTCCGTCGTCGGTGCCCACCCAAACTTCATTTGGTCGGGTGGCGGAAGGGGCAATGCACAGGATGGTGCAGTGATTCTCCGCCTTGGTCGCGTCGATGGTCAGACCTCCGCTGGTGGCTTGCTGAAGCTTGTCTGGGTCGTTGGTGGTCAAATCCCCACTCAACGTGGTCCACGTCCGACCGCGGTCGGGGCTGTGATGCAACCGTTGGGATCCGAAGTAAAGTCCGTCTTGGTTGTGAGGATCCAACGCCAAGGCGCCGTTCCAAGCGAAGCGCAGGGGCACGCTGTCTGGCGACACCGGCTGGATGTCGGTGGATCCGAGGGTCGTCAAATTGACGCGGTTCACGGCGCCGCCCTGGTACATGGCGTACACCTCACCGTCGCCCGTGGGTTGCACGTCGAAGCCGTCCCCAAACAACACTTCCTGCCAATCTTCGTTGCGGATGCCGCCGGTGTGCCACACGGCGGACGGGCCCACCCAGGACCCGTTGTCCTGCATGCCCCCATACACGTTGTAGGGCTCGGCGTTGTCCACGGCGATGTGGTAAAACTGTCCCACAGGCAGGTTGTTGACGAACGTCCAGTTGTCCCCGCCGTCGCGGCTGAAGTTCAGCCCACCGTCGTTGCCGTTGATGAGGTAATTGGGGTCGGTCGGGTGGATGTACAACGCGTGGTGATCTGGGTGCACGCCGCTGTAAGGCAGAATCACCTCAAATGTCCGACCGCCATCGGTGGACTTCGAGACCATGCTCCACAAGCTGAACACGTGGTCCTCGTTTGTGGGGTCGGCGTGGATCTCGGCGTAGTAAAAGGGACGGTTGCCCACGTCGCTGTCTTTCGAGCGAAGGCTGAAGGTTTGGCCTCCGTCGTCAGAACGGTACAGCGCGTATTCCGTGGATTCCACGAGGGCGTAGACCACGTCCGGGTTGGCCGCGCTCATCGCCAAACCCATGCGTCCAAGCTCGCCTTCCGGGAGCCCGTCTTCCGAAGTGCGCTCCACCCAAGTGTCGCCGCCGTCGTGGGTCACGTACAGGCCGCTGCCTTCGCCCCCGCTTTGGAACGTCCAAGGCAAACGGCGGAACGACCACATGGCCGCAAACAGCTTGTCCGGGTTGGAAGGGTCCATGATCAGTTCGGCACATCCAGTGCGCTCGTCCACACTCAAAATGTGGTTCCACGTCAATCCCCCGTCGGTCGTCTTGTACACCCCACGCGCCTCGCTGTCGCCCCAGGCTGAACCGGTCGCCGCCACGAAGACCGTGTTGGGGTCGCGCGGGTGGACGAGAATGCGGTGGATGTTCTTGGTGTCTTCCAGCCCCATGAAGGACCAGGTTTCACCGGCGTCCAGGCTCTTGTAAATGCCTCTACCGCTGGTGTGGCTGTTCCGCGGGTTGCCCTCCCCTGTGCCTGTCCAGACCAAATCCGGGTTGACCGCACTCAACGCCACGGCGCCAATGCTTTGGGTGGGCTGGTCGTCAAACACCGGCTCCCAGGTCACCCCGGCGCTGGTGCTCTTCCACAACCCGCCAGACGCCGTGCCCACGTACACCACTTCAGGGGAATCTTGCGGGACGGCGATGGACGTGACCCGTCCGCTCATCGTGCCCGGGCCCAAATGCCGCACTTTGATGGCTTCCACCAACGCTTCGACGGGGTCGGTGTCCGCAGTCGTTTTGGATTGCGACCAGGACACGTTCAACGAGCCCAGCGCCCAAAGCGCGAGGCCCACACGGGAAAGGAAATGCAAGTTCATTTTCTCAATTTCAGCGATTGTTCGTGGCGAAGCGGCACGCTCAGGGTCAGGCCAAACGCCTTGCCTGTGATGCTGCCCCGCGCTTCAAAAGGCACGTGGTTGCCCTTGATCAGATTCATCAAGTCGTTCTTCAACACCTTGCCCAAGGCCCCGTCGTAAGTCTCCACGTGCAACGGCACCGTGGCCTGGGCGTCCGGACGGATTTGGGTGGCTTCCAACACGGCCAACTCCCCCACCAAATCGTCTTTGACGAGGAGTTTGACATCCGCCTCCGTGACGGTGACGGCGTACGGATTGGGGTTGTACACGTCCACGTCCATGCGGCATTCCAACCCGTCGAACGACAGTTTCACCTTGGAAAACTCCTCCACTTCCAGCACCTCCAAATCCTGGTACAAGCACCCGGTCCACGTCATGGACACGATCGCGACCAAGACCCAAGTCGTCCACGAATCACGCATGGCGTTCGGCAAATTCAGCGTGGAAATGAGGGATCGTTTCGATGCCCTTGAAATAGTTGAAGAGGCCGTAGTGCTCGTTGGGGCTGTGGATGGCGTCGGAATCCAACCCAAAGCCCATCAACACGGTCTTCAGTCCCAAGATTTGCTCGAAGCTGGCCACAATCGGGATGGACCCGCCGCTGCGCACCGGCACCGGCACCTTGCCGTACGTGTGCGCCATGGCCGCCGAGGCCGCCTGGTAGGCCGCACTGTCGGTGGGCGTCACGGCAGGCTGACCGCCGTGCATGGCGGTCACTTTCAGCTTGACGCTTTCCGGGGCGATGTTGTTGAAGTGCGCCTCGAACTTGGCCGTGATGTCGTCGGGATCTTGATGGGGTACGAGACGCATCGAGATTTTGGCGTAGGCCTTGGAGGCGATGACCGTCTTGGCGCCTTCACCCATGTACCCTCCCCAAATGCCGTTCACATCCAAAGTCGGACGAATGCTCATGCGCTCCGGGGCGCTGAAGCCTGCTTCCCCTTCCACCGCGCCGATGTCGATGCTTTTCTTGTACGCGTCCTCGCTGAACGGCGCCTCGGACATGGCCTTGCGCTCCTCGGCGCTCAGCTCCTCCACGTCGTCGTAGAACCCTTCCACGGTGATGTGCTGGTGCTCGTCCTTGAGCGAGGCGATCATCTCGCACAAGATGTTGATGGGGTTGGGCGCCGCACCCCCGTACAGGCCGCTGTGCAAGTCCCGGTTGGGGCCGGTGACTTCCACTTCCACGTAGCTCAAACCACGGAGACCCGTGGTGATGGACGGCACGTCGTTGGCGATGATGCCCGTGTCGCTCACCAGCACCACGTCGGCGGCCAAGCGTTCCTTGTGCTCGCGCAGGAAATCTTCCANGTGGACNGANCCNACNTCCTCTTCTCCNTCGATCATGAACTTGATGTTGCACGGGACNTGGTCGGTGGCCACCATGGCTTCAANCGCNTTNACGTGCATGAAGAANTGNCCTTTGTCGTCGCAGGCGCCACGCGCGAAGATGGCGCCCTCGGGATGCAGCTCCGTCTTCTTGATCACAGGTTCGAATGCCGGGCTGTCCCACAAGTCGATGGGGTCGGCAGGCTGCACGTCGTAATGTCCATACACCAACACCGTCGGCTTGGTGGGATCCACCAACTTCTCGCCGTACACCACAGGGTAGCCCTTGGTGGCCACCACTTCCACGTTGTCTGCACCTGCTTTTCTGAGGTGGTCTGCCACGACGTCCGCGCACTTCAAGGTGTGCTCCGCATAGGCCGGATCGGCCGAAATGCTTGGGATGCGCAACAACTCCAACAACTCCTCCAGCATCCGTTCGCGATGCGTGTTCATGTAATCTTTCACGTCCATGCTGTGAAGGTACAACCTCGGTCTGCCCCCACCTATCTTCGTGGGCGTTGAGCGATGAGCCGCCATGACCCACTCCAACCTTCCGCAATTCAGCAACACCGACCAGGCGTTTCAACACCTGAGCAACCGCGAATTGTCGCGTGCGGTGGCCCTGTTCTCCCTGCTTGGCAAGCCTTGGTTGGTGTCCACGGGCAGCGCGTTGGCCAAGCTCGCCTTGGCGCTTCGCATCCCCGTGGGATGGGCCGTTCGACCCACCGTCTACGCGCAATTTTGTGGCGGTGAATCCATCGACGATTCGGAGGGAACCATCGCCAAGTTGGCGGAGCACGGGGTGCGGACGATTTTGGATTACAGCGCGGAAGGCCAAACCGACGAGTCCGACCTCGACCACACCTGCAGCGAAGTGCTCGCCACAATCCAAGCCGCCGACGGCGACGCACGCCACGCGTTCGCAGTGTTCAAGGTGAGTGGACTGTCCTCCAACGCCTTGTTGGANAAGGTCNGCCAAAGNCTGCGCGGGGAAGCTGAACTCACGTCGGAGGAACACGCGGCTTGGGAACGCGTCCAAGCTCGGGTGCGCACGNTNTGTGAAGCCACNCACCAAGCTGGCGGCCGCATCATGNTCGACGCCGAAGAAAGCTGGATNCAGGACGCCATCGACGCGGTCGCCGAGGANATGATGTCGGACTACAACCGAGACAAGGTGGTGGTCTTCAACACCGTCCAGATGTACCGCCACGACCGGTTATCCTACCTCAAAGACATGGCCGNTCGGGCCCAGGAAGCGGGCCACTTGGCTGGCGTGAAANTGGTGCGCGGGGCGTACATGGAGAAAGAACGCTCACGGGCGGAGGAACGGGGGTACCCCTCGCCCATCCAGCCCGACAAAGCCAGCAGCGACCGCGACTTCGACGCGGCGGTNGACTGGGTGTTGGACCATTTGGANCAGGTGCATTTGGTCGCGGGGAGCCACAACGAAGCCAGCAACTTGCGGCTGTGCGAAGGCATGGCGACCAGGGGCATGGCCCCCCAAGATTCGCGGGTGTCCTTTGCGCAACTGTTGGGCATGAGTGACCCCATCACCTTCAACCTGGCGGCGCACGGATACAACGTGGCGAAGTACGTTCCGTACGGCCCCATCCGGGAAGCCATCCCTTACCTGATTCGCCGGGCCCAGGAAAACACCTCCGTCGCNGGCCAAACGCTNCGCGAACTCGAGTTGCTCAAGCAAGAGCAACTGCGGAGACGTGCGTCACGCTGAGTAACGCAGCGTCAGCCTCACATTGATGCCATCAGCCGGCAAGATGCCGGGTCCCGGATAGGCGAGTGCCCTCCGGGTGAAGTACTGGGTGTTCAAAGCGTTGTTCACTTTCAACCCCAAGGACCAACCTGAATCAGACCACCTTCTTTGCGCGCCCAAATCCAACACCTGGTGTCTGGGAATCAAACCGTGCAAAGCCGTGGCCGTGTACGTGGAATTGGTGGCTTCGGTGAATTGATTGGCCACATGCTGCATCAAACACTGCCATGACCACAAGCCCGAAGTGTGTGCCACAGAAAGTCGCACGATGGCTTTGGGCACCAATTCCACTTCGTTGCCTTCGATGACAGGAAGCGACCCCTTGGCNTAACGGCTGTGCATCGCAGAAAAGGACCCCACAANTGTGGTCNTTGAGTNNTCTGTAAAAGACCAAGACCCGCGCCCAGCAAACTCCAATCCTGAAGTCNGTGCGTCTGAAAGGTTGGTGCGNAGAAGCACAGGTTTTTCCACCAAAATGGGGTCNGNAATGGTGGTGGCCAACAAGCCAATCCGGGCTTCGTAAAGCAGCAAAAACGCACTCACATCCAAGGTCCACGACTCATTCGCGGTGCGATAACCCAGGTCGAAGTTGGCGCCACGCTCGTCGCCAATGTCAGGGTCGACGACGACCCCAAGGTTGTTGATTTGGATGTCGCTGAAATTGACCGCACGGAAATTGCGAACCGCGTTGCCATACCACTCTCCAGCGGGGCGTTTCCAAGACACACCAACCCCCGGGAGCAACACCGTTCGACGTTTCTCATTGGTGCTCTGGAACACCGAATCTTCAACCACATTTCCTGCCCCATCGTAGATGACCTCGCGGTACGTCCCCTCAGCAAAGGTGGAAATCCCTTCCACTCGCAAGCCAGGCGTGATGGACAGGTGATCTGACAAGGCAACAATGCCTTGGGCGAAGGCTGCGCGTTGAGCATTNGGGAAGGTGAAGTCACTTTCAGGACGCAGAGGGCCTTGCGGGTTNAACCCAAATGTGGCNTCNGCACCTGGCAANCCCGGACCCTGACGCATNNGNTTCTCTCCGAGGTAGCCCTGGGTGCCAAGAACAAGGGCAGAAAAGCGGTCGGAGTCTTCTTGCACAACACGTTTGGTCATGCGAACGTCCCACCCCAAAGACAAGAAGTCACCCCAAATCAAATCCCGTTCAACGCCTGGGTCGACGCGGTTGGGAGTGCCCAGGAATCCAAGCGATTTTCGAGAAGCCAAAAGTCCATACACAGACCCTTGGACATCGATGTCCCGACGTTGCGGCAACCAGGTGACATCCATNGATCCGATGTTCCAATCCACTTCAAACCAATTGCGGTCGCGGTCGCTGCGCCGAGGGNCCGACAACATTTGGGCGTCGGTGACGCCNCCAGGTTGCTGCTCAGTCCTGCGCATGGCCNTGAACCGCTCTTCGAACAGCCAAACACCACGAGGTTGCTCGTTCGTGCGCTGCCTCAACCCCACCGTCACAGTCGCGCTTTGGAAACGTGCATTGTCGCGCCACCCTGACCCCTGCTTCTGGTCNCATCCAACCAGCCAGGCCTGTCGNTTNCCCCCACCTTGCACCTCTGCAAACGCATTGAAGTAGCCACGAAGTTGGCCCTCNCGGGGAGCATAAACNGTGGCAGAGGTCAGTGTTCTCAACTTGGGGGCAGTTGACCATGACCCTCGTCGAAGCTTGAANTTGAGCATCCCACCCAACTGCGAACCGTATTGCANGGCAGACGCCCCNGAGACCCATTGCACNTCCTCGACAAAAGGCATCGGCGGGGTGTAATACGCCTCAGGATAACCAAGGGGGTCTGCCGCAATCGGATGGCCATTCTGACGCATGCTCAAATGCGCGGATCGGTTGGGGCTCATGCCTCGAACCCCGATGCCCAATTGAAGCCCGGCGGCATCGCTTTCCCAAACATTGGCTCCGGGAAGGGCGGCGAACACATTGCGCGTTTGGTTTTCTCCATCCACCACCAGCTGCGAAGAAGGAGAGAGCACAGCGCTCTTGACCCCACGGTACATGCCCCCGGCCTCAAGGGCATTCATGAACGTGAGGGGTTCACCGCCTTCCTCCCCCACCTCAGCTTCAGACAAATCCACCACGAGCGGACGCATGCTCACCTCCAATGTCATTGAAGCCCCTGAAGGACGACGCAATTCCAAGGTGTCCGTTTCAAATCCAACCGCAGAAAACACCACTTCAGCCCTTTGACAAAAAACGTCAGGCCATTGAAACCCCTCTGCACCTGCAGTGAACACGTCCACAGCTTCTGATTCCAGACAGGACCATTGGACCATCACAACTGGCATGGCACGTCCCGTTTCGTCTTGCACGACCACCGTTTGGCCTGCCAATTCGCCAACGCCAACCGTCCACATCGCCCAGACCAGGCAGACGAGTTTACCAACCGCGTGCATGACGCAATGAGTCTTTGATGGCTTCGAATTCACGGGGGCGGATGACAGAGTCCAAGGGGAGGACAAAGGTCCGAGGTTCCCATCCGTTCTCCAAGGACGCCAAGTCCTCGAACGGGTCAACCATGAGCTGAGATCGTCGACCGTTCAAGCTTGCCCAAACTTCTGCCCTGACTTTGACGCGTTCCCCGTACGCGTCGTCCCAAATCTGGCGAATGTGCTTGGCCGTTTGTACCATCAGATCCGGTTGGGTCGACATCATTTTATCCTGGTTGGGCGTGAGGAAGCTGCCGGTGGGGAATTCACGCTCCTCTCCTTCCTCGTTTTGGATGAAAAACGTCGTCCAACCTGCCTTCTCCATCAACATGACTCGCCACCCAAACCTGTACCCCGCCTCGTGCCAAAACACCGAGCCGTCATAAGCCAAGTGGCGCCAAGGAAACACCCCTTGAATCAACAGAAACGTGACCAGTGCGACTTGCTTCCAAGATGGCCACTTCACCTCTGTGGGTGTCAGCTTGGCCTGGGGCAACCACTTCTGCAATTTGGCCCACAACGCCTCGTGCCAAGAATCGGTGAAGAACACCGTCGTGCATGCAATCATGACCCACGGGAACACCCCAATTGGAAAGAGCACCCACGTCAGGACATGGAAGGTCACCAAAATGGGGTAGAAATACGGCCTGACCCGGTCGCTGAAGAGGGCAAACGGTGCAACAAGATCAAATGCAGCCCCCGCCCAGCTGAACAAGAATGCCACCTCGCGCATGGCAAAGAATTTCCCCAAAACGGGCACTGCGCTGTGCTGGGGAAGCCACATGGCAAGAGGCTGGGCATGCAATATCCAATCTGCGTTGAGCTTGGCCAGCCCCGCGTAGCCATAGACCAGCCCCAACATGAATCGAAATGAAAAGACAACCACCTTTGGAACCTGAGGGGTGCGCCATGTGGTCGGAAGCCAAATCAACATGAACGCCACCAACGACACAAAATAGTAGTGGTTCAGGTAGTTGCTCTTGTCAAGCAATTCAATGTATGTGAAGCACAAGAAAAACAGCAGGGCCCCCAGCCGAGCACCTTGCTCCCTGAGCATCAACAACCCA
>PBWG01000065.1 GCA_002729115.1 Crocinitomicaceae bacterium
GGCTTCCTGCCCGACGGCGATTGCGCAGGCGACTTCAACGGCGACGGCGCCGTCGGATCGGCGGACATTGTGCTGTTCCTGACGGCGTATGGCGAGCCCTGGGCAGGGCCCTACGACCTCGACGACACCGACACGGTGGACGCCCAGGATTTGTTGGTCTTCTTGACGCTCTACAACCTGACTTGCGAGTGATTCGGCGCCGTGGGCGCAGTTCACAAACAGACGGTGGCAACTTGTCAACTTCAGGCCTGAGAAGGCGGTGAAGTGAAAGAACTTGGGTTCATGGAATCCAAGAACACCCAGCTCATCTTGTTCAGCGCCGTGTTCCTTGTGCTGGGCTTCTTGCTTGGCCGTGTCACAGGTCACCAAGGTCCTCGCATGCTCAAAGGCCATTCTGGTTGCATGGAAGTTGGCGACAACCTTTGGGTGTCGGACGGCGAAGTGGAGGTGATGATGTTCAATGACGAGGAGTTTGAAGGTGACACCGTGATCACGTTGCCAGGCGGTGGTGTTGTGAATGTCACGTCGAACGGCGACGAGATCGATGTGGAGGTAAACATGGAAGAGGTGATGGAAAGCATGACCGGCGGCCAAGACGTCCAAATCATCAGCAAAGAAACCGGCGACGGCGAGGTGCGTGTGGAAAAGCGCATTGTGGTCGTCCGCGACGAAGAGTGACCCGACTGAACAGAAACAGAAAGATTTCCCATGAGAGCATTTTTGACCCTTGCCTTGGCCATTGTCGCCATGATGTGTTTGTTGGAGAGCTGCGGTGAAAGCACCGGCGAGGCCTCGCCTGCGGCCCCAGCCGTCCCCACCTTGGAGCAAGCCATCGCAGAGCGCGGCGACCCATGCGATTGCGTGACCGAGAACAAGGAGTCTGCCGCGGCATTCCTCGAGGGCATGAAGAGCATGGACGAGGTTTCCACCGCCGAATTGAACGTCTTGATTTCAGAGGCTGTGTTGCCGTGCATGCAGCCCTCAGGCAACCGCGAACTCGACCGTCTCTACACCCAAGCCATGGGCGGTTGCGTTGAATTCATCAACCTCACCGAGGTGATGAACGAAGTGAAGGAAGAAGTGTTGGCGCGCGCGCAGAAGGGGATGGACAACGCCAAGGACAAAGTAAAAGAAGCCGTGGGCGACACGAAGCAGTCTGCCTCAGAATTGTTGGACAAGCTCAAGAAGGACTGAGATCCAGTTCGACCCTCATTCCCCGTCTTCGAGGCCGAGTCGTTTGAGCACCGCTTGAACCTCGGCCTCGGTTTTTTGAAGCTTGCCTTGACAGAAGTCGAGCAGGAGCGAGGCGCGCTGGATGTTCTGCGTCAGGCTGTCGATGCCCAACTCGTTGGACTGCATGCGCCCCAAAATATCTTGAAGTTCCTGCAGCGCTTCTTCGTAGGTCAGGTCGAGGTTGTCGTGTTCAGCCATCTTGATTCGAAGTTACGGACGTGACCACAGCCGTGGCGCGGCCTTGGTGAAATTGAAGTTCGACCACGTCGTCCTTGGACAGCAACGCGGCGTCCTTCACGGCCTTGCCTTGGTGACGTGCGATGGAGAACCCACGGGCCAAGGTGTTGTCGGGCTTCAGGGCATCAACGGTTTGGTGGAGTTGGCCGATGCGTTGGGTTTGCCGCTCCAGGGCCTGCTGCGCCAGCGACAACGTGCGTTCGCGCAGGTGGCCAAGCTGGACGGCCTTGGCTTGAAGCATTTGGTCCGGTTGCAACCTCATGGTCTGGGTCAGATGCGCCAAGCGCTCTCGTTCCCACGCCAGGCGTTGGTGGGTGTGGCGACTCATTTGTCCGGTCCACTCCAGCAGCAGGGATTGCTCTTGCACCATCTTGTCCACCAGCCCGTCGGCCACGGCGGTCGGGGTTTTGAATTGGGTGTGGGCCACGAGGTCGGCGACGCTCAAGTCGCTTTCGTGGCCGATTCCGGTCAGGACAGGGATGGGGCAGCGGCTGATGGCCCTGCACAGTTCCAAATCGTTGAACGCGTCCAGGTCCAATGCCGATCCGCCGCCACGCACCAGCACAACGACGTCAGGGGATGAGTCCGCCGCGGCTTTCAGGGCGGCCACGATTTCTGCAGGCGCCTGCTTGCCCTGCACGGAGGTGGAAAACACCTCGACCTCGAAGCCGAGTCCCCATTCGTTCCGAAGAAGGTGCACACCGAAGTCGCGAAAGCCCGAGGTGCCTGGGGAGCCCACCAACGCAATGCGTTGCAACAACCGGGGCATGGAAAGCAGGCCGTTCGTGGCGAGGGCGCCTTCTTTCTTCAGGGTAGCGAGTGTGGCTTGCTTGCGCCGTTCAGCCTCGCCTACCATGGCGTCGAGGTCGATGTCTTCAATCACCAAGCTCACCCCAAACACGGCGTGGTAGTTGACCCTTCCGCTGAACACAATCTCGGAGCCGGCTTGCAAGATTTGGTCGGCGTTGTCTCCAAGCTTGGCCTTGACCACGTCGGCCTGACCGCGCCACAGTGTGCCGCGCATCACGGCCAGCCGCCGGCCGTCCTTCTCTTCCACCAAGTCGAGGTAGACATGGCCCGTGGGGCCCGTGGTCAGCTTGCTGATTTCAGCCTTGAACCACAAGGCCCGCCCTTCGGTGACGCGTTCCAGCGTGCGCTTCAGGCTCTCCCCAAGTTGGGAGAGGGTGTAGATGGTTTTTTCAGTGGGTTGCGACACGTGGGTTTCGGCGTTCAGTGCGCCCCCAGGGTCCAAGATGTGCGACGCCCATCGTTCGACACGAACGACGCCACATGCACGCCTTGGTCTTCCCATTCGAGGTGTTGGCCCTTCACCGCTTTGTCGTTGCTCAGCACGCGGCCGGCGAGGTCGGCCACCACGAATTGTCCCTCGGCGGGTGCTGTCCAGGTCCATTGGCCGAATTGGGCGACCGGGCGCGTGCGGCTGAAGGAAAGATCGGCAAGGCCCGAGGNGCCTTCTTCTGGCAAGGTGAGCGTGGCGCCGTCGTAGGCGTCGCCTACGGTTCCGCCGTCGCCGTCGCAAGCCAAGCCGCTCATGTAGAATTTGGCATCCCCAGATCCTGCAGCTGGCGCGGTCCAGGTCACTTCAAACACGTTGCTGTTGCTCAGCGAATTTTGCTCGATGATGTGACGTCCGTTGACGTCCTCCAGTTGAACGTTGCCCGCCGGCGACGAGAAGGTGCCTGCGTTGCTTCCATCTGAGAACACCACAGTGCCCTGGGCACCATACCTGTTGGCGTTGGTGCTCTCCACGACCATGCGAACCAAATAATCCTGGCCCGCGAGGTACGTGGTGACTTCCTGGTTGGTCAAGGGGTCTACGATTTGCCAAGACGCACTTGCATTCGTGCCGGCCGCGTTGTGGCACGCGGAGCACGGCGAGTTGGAACCGGGGGCGCCGGTTCGGTCTTGGTTTTGCTGTTCAGCCACCCCTCCTGAGGAGGCCATGAGTCCAACGAAAGCGACAACGCCCAAGGCGGTGATGGTGATGCGGTTCATGCTCCGAAGGTCGTGAGATTCCATCGAATGGCCTCGTCGATTTCTTCACGTTTTCTTGACAGGCGCGAGGCCGCAAAGTGGTCGGCAATCCGTCTCTTTGGGGCATGACCTTTCGCCCCTTGTTGGGAGGTTTGGTGGCCAGCATGTGGTTGGCTTGCCAAGCGCCCGCTGCTCCGACGACCATGACCCTTGATCACTTGCATCCTTCCTTGGCCCAAACCGTGGAAGCCATGGCATACGACACCGTGGACATCGCCCAGGCACGCCAGTCCGAGCTCAACGACGTGGCCCTTTGGGTGGCCGACATGTTGGCCGATTCGGGCCACGTGGACTTGACGTTCATCTGTACGCACAACAGCCGACGAAGCCATTTGGCGCAGGTTTGGGCGCAGGTGGGGGCAGAAGTTTCAGGGCTGCAGGGCGTGCGGACATTCAGCGGAGGCACAGAAGCCACCGCGTGCAACCCACGCACGGTGGCGGCCATGCGTCGCGCGGGATTCCAAGTGGCGGTGAAAGACACCGTGCACGGCGCAAACAACCCGACCTACGACGTCTCCATGGGCAAGGACGTTCCGGGGATGGCATGCTTCTCCAAGACGTACACCGACGAGGCCAACCCGCANCAGGGATTTGGGGCGGTCATGACGTGCAGCAGCGCAGACCGGGGATGTCCTCTGGTCCACGGCGCCGCCGCCCGTTTTGCCACGCCATACGTGGACCCCAAAGTGAGCGACGGGACGGACGAGGAGGCNGCGACGTACGACGCNCGNTGCCGTCAGATTGGCACCGAGATGCTTTACTTGATGGGCGNAGTCAAGCGACGAATTGGATCCAAANGAACCAAAGGGTGAACGCCGTCAGAAAGGCCAAGCCGGCCCAGGCCCACGCCTGAAGGCCNCGGCNNGGNCGGGCGTCNNCCGGGAANTCGGACNGCGTCACAAGTCGGAGGTTCCAAAACGCGACCAGGGGCGCNACCAGGAACGAAAGGGTNGTGGCGAGGTCGACGAGTTGTTTGATTTGGCCTGAGAACATGACGACGATGGCCAGGCCACCGGCCGCCACGGTCAGCAGGGCCACCTGGCCCCAGCGGGCCGAAGCTTCGCGCCCCAAGGCCACCGCAAGCGATTGCGACAAGCTGCGGGCGTACCCGTCCATCACGGCGATGCAGGTGCCAAGCATGGCGCTGAAGGCGGCCGCCCCCATGATGGGCGCGCTCCACGGTCCGATGCTCTTGGCGTACAGCCCGACGATGCCGGCGGCGAAGCCCGCGCTCCCTGACGGCAACGATGCGCCCGTGCGGTGAAGCAGCAAGGCGCCGAGCGTCAAAAACCCAAACGCCAGGAGGGCCGAGACCCCGTATCCCAGGTTGAATTCCCGCAGCGTTTCTCGAAGGGTGGGCCGGTACCCAGACGCCTCAATGCGCTCCAGCGTCCAGATGCTGTTCCACGTGCTCAAGTCGACCGCCGTGGGCATCCAGCCCATCAACGCAATCAGGAACGCGGCCCCGGCCGCGGTGTCCAAGTCCCATTCCGGCCACTCCACGGCGGGAAGGGCTTCGGGGGGCGAGGCCACGCTGAGCACGACCGCCACCACGGTGGACAGCACCAGTACGCTTGCAAGGAACTTGACCAGCTTGTCCAACGTGTTGAATTTGCCCACNAGCANNAGNGCTGTGGTGGCCACAAACAGCCCGACCGCCACCCANGTNGTGGAGGCCGTGCCTGCCGCAGCAGAGATCCCGAGCAAGGCGTCCAGGAACGCCGCCGTCACCAGTCCCACGGCCGCCACCACGAAAAAGCCCGTGGCAAGGCCCGTGGCGAGGTAGCCCCAGGACACCAGGCGCCCCAACTTGCGGTAGCCCTCGATCAGCGAGGTCCCGGTGGCCGACGCGTAGCGCGATCCGAATTCAAAAAAGGGGTATTTCGCAGCGTTCGCCGCCGCCACCGCCCACACGAGGCCAAACCCCGCCAGCGCCCCCGCTCGGGTCGATTGGACCAGGTGGGACACCCCGATGCAGGTGGACGCAAACAAGATGCCCGGCCCCAGGGTCTTCAGCCACCGCTCCACCCGGGAGGCCGCCATGTCAGTNGGGGAGGGATTCGCCGTTCAACGGCCCTTCTCCGCGTTCCTTGAGGGTGTCGAGGTGCTTGTACGTCACCCACATCTTCCAGCCGACGACGGCNTTTTGGAAGCCACTCAATCGGGTCAANTCAGGTGCCNTGTGGATCGANGGCAACAACCACTTGTTCAGTTTCGAAAGCAGCGCCCAAATCATGACCCTTCCCCGCTTTTGCTGGCGCCNTTGAAGTGGTCTTCNTTGTACTTGAACAGCACGTTGAAGGTGGTCAGGCTGCCGTANATCCGCGTGATGTATTGCTGCAGGTTCACTTTGTCCTCGTCCGACAATTTGTCCTGGGCGTTGATCTGCTGTTCCATGACGCGCAGGCGGTCTCGCACCATGACGACCTTGTGGAAGAAGGTTTCCACCGGCACCTCTTTGGCTTGCAATCCGTCGTCGCCTGGTTGCATGATGAGCGTGCCGCCGTCCCACCGGTCGCCAAGTTCGATGGGGGCGGGTTCGATGTGTTGCTCAATGCGGTAAATGTGGTCTTCGAAGACCTGCTCCACCGCCGAGGTCAAATCGCTCAAGTCGACCGCCCCTTCTTCCATGCCTTCCTCCACAAGCTCCCAGCCGTCGAACGACTTGTTGAACTCTTTTTCGCCGTGTTCTTGGAAAAACACGCGCCAGAAGTCGCCGTCTTGGTTGAAGATGACCCCCTCGCCGTAGCTGGGGTGGTTGATTTTTGCGCCAAGTGTTGCCATGGGATGCAAAGTGCAACAACGGCCGTGACATACGCTTGGGCCCTGCGACTCGTTTCAACATTTGTGCGTGGGAATTTGTGGACGTCCTGTCCCTGCCGATTCGGCGCTTCCTGTGAAATTTGGCAGTCATGAAAGCATTGCGTTGGGACCGGTTGGGGCTTGTGGGGCTGATTTTGGTCGGCTGCTCAAGCGGGATGGTGGCGCTCGTCGGGTCCAGCGAAGCGGAGGAAGAGGCGTTCACACGCCTGACCCACCCCAAGCCGGTGGTTGCCCTCCAGAAAAAGGAAGCCTTCCCCGTCTTGTTGCGCAACCGCACCGCCCGAGAAGAGGCCGAGGAAGCCACGCAGGATCGTGCGGCCCCGCCGCCAGCCACAACTGAGCGCACCTTGCTGCCCGAGCCTGAGCCCACGCCGCAGCCCGTGGTGGAATCTGTGCCCGAGCCCGCTGTCGACGCGCCGCGCACCCGCCGCACAGACATCCAGCCTTGCAGCGTGTGCAAGAAGACCATGCGCGTCCCCAAGAATCCGTACACCGCACACCAACGCGCAGCGCGCAGCTTGCCCAACAGCTTCTTCGTGAAGAACGACGTGGAGCTCGGGGCGGGGAAGCGCAACGGCAAGTTGGTCGAGGTGGAAGACGGACGCGGTTACCGCATCGCACGTTTGACCCACAGCCACCCCTGGTTGCTTCCTGAAACCTACCAGCTGCTTCAAGACATGGGGAACGACTTCGCGGACGCCTTGGAGGGCACCGCTTCTGAAGGCGCGGTGTTTCGGGTGACGTCCGTCACACGCACGGACAGCCAACAACGCAAGTTGCGTCGCCGGAATTTGAACGCGACGGGAAGCAAAAGCACGCACAGCTACGGCGCGTCGTTCGACATTGCCTTCGTCGACCGCATGGACGACAACGCCTC
>PBWG01000066.1 GCA_002729115.1 Crocinitomicaceae bacterium
AGCGCATCTGCGTACATCTCTTTCCAGTCGTTTCCTCCAATGAATGCGGCCACCAAACAAAGCAGCGTGCTGCCTGGCTGGTGGAAATTGGTGATGAGCCCGTGCACCATGCGCACGCGGTATCCCGGCACAATCATCAGCTGGGTTTCAAAGCTCAACTGTTCGCCATGCCAAGGGCCTTGCGCCAAAAGGTGGTCCAGGGCGTCCTGGTCCGTCCAGCCCCATTTGGAGGAAGCCGACTCGAGTACGCCGTAGGGTGCACGCTGGGGGACCTTGTCCAGCCACTCGCCATGCAGGCGATGGTGGGCGGCAAGCCAGAAAAGACTCTCCAACGTGCGGAGGCTTGTTGTGCCGGTGGCCGCGCGTTTGGATTGGGTGCGCATCGCCTCCAAGCTTGACCTGCTCACCACGCACCGCTCGGCGTGCATGACATGGTTTGCCACGTCTCCTTCCGTCAGAGGCTTGAAGGTGCCGGCGCCAACGTGCAGCGTCAATCGGCCCAAGGGCAACCCCACCTCCTTCAACGCAGACAACAGGGTGTCGTCAAAATGGAGGCCCGCCGTGGGGGCGGCCACGCTTCCAGGGGCCATGGCGAACACGGTTTGGTAGTCTTCCTTGTCGCCTTCCACGGCCGCCCGGCGCATGTACGGAGGAAGTGGCGTCTTGCCCAGGTCTTCGAGCACCTCTGCAAACGTGGCGTCCGAATCCCAGTTCAGCCGCACCGTCCACGTGCCATCCTCTCCTCGCGCTTCCCGTTCGATGGTCATGTGGGTCGCGGTGCCGGTCACGGAAGCGTGGCCGTCCGTCCAGCGCTTGGCGTTCCGCACCATCGCCTTCCAACGGCAGGGTTCCGAGCTCGCGAGCACCGACTCCATGGGCGCCGACTCGGGAGACAACAAGAACACTTCCAGGCCTCCTCCCGTGGTTTTGGTGGCCAAAATCCTGGCGTGCAACACCTTGGTGTCGTTGGCCCACAGGCCATCCACCTCTTCTTGCTGAAGCAAATCGGGCAGCGCCTCGAAGGTGTGGTGAGACACCTCACCCTCGCTTGTGCGAACCAGCATCTTGGCCGCCCTTCGCGGGTGCACCGGCTCCGTGGCGATGGCCTCCTCTGGCAACGGATATTGAAACTCCTCTGAATTCACCACCCAAAGGTACCCTCGGTGTATTTTCGTTGCATGAGCAATTATCTCATTGTGGGTGCGGCAGGGCAACTTGGCATCGAATTGATGCTGGCCTTGCAACGAAAGCATGGCCCTGATCGGGTGGTGTTGGCCGACATCCGGCCGGTGGACCACCCAGACGCCGCGCTGAGCACGTTCGTGCAATGCGACGCCACCGACAAAACGGCCATGGCCGAGCTGGTGGATCAAGCTCAGCCAGCAGAGATGTACATGCTGGTCGCCATGCTTTCTGCGAAGGGCGAGGCTTCCCCCTTGCAAGCGTGGGGGTTGAACATGGATCCGTTGTTGCACGCGTTGGAATTGGCCAAAGACGGCCACGTGGCGAAGGTGTTTTGGCCGAGCTCGATTGCGGTGTTTGGGCCTGACGCCCCCAAGGATGCCACCCCGCAAAACACTGGACTTCGCCCCACCACGGTCTACGGGGTGTCGAAAGTGTCTGGGGAATTGTGGTGCCAGTACTACCACCAGAAATACGGTGTCGACGTGCGCAGCCTGCGCTTCCCTGGCTTGATTGGCTACCGCTCCCAGCCTGGCGGCGGCACCACCGACTACGCCGTGGAAGCGTTCCACGCCGCAGTCGAAGGGCGTCCCTTGCATTGCTACCTCGAGTCCTCCGAAACCTTGCCCATGATGACCATGGAAGACGCCGTGCGCGCCACCTTGGAATTGATGGCCGACGACGGAGACGCCCTGAGCGTCAGAACGTCCTACAACCTGCAAGGTTGCAGCTTCTCCCCTGCCGAACTCGTGGCCGAGTTGCATGCGCAGGGCGTGTCCTTGGACGTGCTTTACGCCCCGGACAACCGGCAAGACATCGCGGCTTCTTGGCCCAACAGCTTGGACGACGCTGCGGCACGGGAAGATTGGGGATGGCAAGCCGACCACGACACCCCGGGGCTGGTGCGCGCCATCTTGGCGGGACTTTCCCAACCTGCCGTTGGTTGAAAGGCCTGGCTGCCGGGTGAATGACGTGCAGGGTTTGGTCTTTTCTTTGCATTTGAACACGAACCCCACGACATGGACGCCCTGCACATCGCCAACAGCCTGACCCGGCAAAAAGAACGCTTTGAGCCAATCAACCCGCCCTTCGTGGGCATGTACGTGTGCGGCCCGACGGTCTACAGCAACGTGCACTTGGGCAACGTACGCACCTTCTTGACGTTCGACATTGTCTACAGGTACCTGCAGCATTTGGGCTTCAAAGTCCGCTACGTCCGAAACATCACCGACGTCGGACACCTGACCGGCGACACCGACGACGGGGAAGACAAGATTGGCAAGAAGGCGCGGCTGGAGAACCTCGAGCCCATGGAGGTGGTGCAGCAGTACACCAACGACTTCCACGACGTGATGAACGTCTTCAACATCCTGCGTCCCTCCATTGAGCCCACAGCCACAGGCCACATCGTGGAACAAATCGAGGCGATCAAGCAAATCGTCGACAACGGCTACGCCTACGAGGTGAACGGAAGCGTGTACTTCAGCGTTCGCACCTTCAGCGAGGACCATCCTTACGGGGAATTGTCCGGTCGGAAGATTGACGAGCTCCTCAACTCCACCCGCGATCTGGACGGCCAAAGCGAAAAGCGAGACCCCTTGGACTTTGCGTTGTGGAAAGCCGCCGACGCCAGCCACCTCATGCAGTGGCCTTCGCCATGGGGCATGGGCTTCCCAGGCTGGCACCTCGAGTGCTCGGTGATGAGCACCAAATACCTCGGCGAGACCTTCGACATCCACGGCGGCGGCATGGACTTGAAGTTCCCCCACCACGAGTGCGAAATCGCCCAAAACGTGGCGTGCAACGGCGAAAGCCAGCCCGTCAAATATTGGATGCACGGCAACATGCTCACGGTCAATGGCCGGAAAATGGCGAAGTCCGAAGGCAACGGCTTCACCCCAGAAGAGCTCATCACGGGCAACCACAAATTGCTGGAACAGGGCTACAGCCCCATGACCGTGCGCTTCTTCATGTTGATGGGGCACTACGCCAGCACGTTGGACTTCAGCAACGAAGCGCTTCAAGCGGCAGAAAAAGGACTGGCCAAGCTGGAAAAGGCCGTGGAGACCCTGGCCACGCTCGAGCCCTCCACAGGCGACGCCACGTACGATGTGCAGGCTTTCGCCGCCAAGTGCAGCGCGGCCATGAACGACGACTTCAACACCCCGATTCTCATCGCCACGTTGTTCGACGGCGTGAAAGCCGTGAACGGTGCAGCTGCGGGCCGTGTTGCGCTCTCGGCCGAGGACATCGCGTCGCTTCAGGGCACCTTCCAGGCCTTCCTCCGGGACGTGCTGGGGTTGGCCTCTGAAGCGAGCCAAACCCAATCGGAGGGCGGCGGAGACGACGATGGCGCATTGTTGGATTTGTTGGTGGACATGCGCACCAACGCCAAAACGAACAAGGACTGGGAAACGGCGGACAAAATCCGCGACGTCCTCGCGGCGCAGGGCATCACGATCCAAGACGGCAAAGACGGAAGCAGCTGGAGCCGTGGGTAAGTTGACCTTCGCGACGCCTTGGTTATTGGGGTTGGCTGTGCTGGCCTTCGCCGCATGCGGCACCGATTCCGGGTCGGGCACCCCCCAAGCCCCCCAAAACCGCTCGGCGGAAAACATCGTGGCGCCTGAATTCAACGAAGACTCGGCGTACGCCTATGTGGCTCAACAAGTCGCGTTTGGACCCCGGGTGCCCAACACCGAGACGCACGAGGCATGCGCAGCGTGGCTGGCCCGCGAGTTGGCCCGTCACGGCGCCCAAGTCACTGTGCAAGAAGGCCGGGCACGGGCCTTCGACGGAACCATTCTGAACATGAAAAACATCGTGGGCTCCTTCCACCCGGCGTCCCGCGACCGCATGTTGCTTTTTGCCCATTGGGACACGCGCCCGTTTGCCGACAAAGACAGCCTGCGCCAACGAGAACCCATCGACGGGGCCAACGACGGGGCCTCCGGCGTCGGCGTGCTGCTGGAAATTGCGCGGCAACTTGGCCAAATTCCCGCCGACATCGGGGTGGACATCGCCTTCTTTGACGCGGAGGACTACGGCCGTCCTGAGTGGTTGCCCTCCTCCCAAAACGGGTACAAAGACTGGTGCTTGGGCAGCCAGTTTTGGGCAGCCAATCCCCACCGTCCTGGGTACCGCGCCCGATTTGGCATCCTGCTTGACATGGTCGGGGCCCGCGACGCGGTGTTCCACCAAGAAGGCACGAGCCTGAGGCTGGCCCCGCACGTGGTGCGGAAGGTGTGGAAACGGGCTTCGGATTTGGGGTTTGGAGGGCGCTTTTCATCGCGCAGCACCCCGCAGACCATCGACGACAACCTGTTCGTGTCCGAACTCGCCGGCATCCCGAGCGCCAACATCGTCGACTACAGGGTGAACGTCCGTCCCATGGGCTACGGTCCTTTCCACCACACCCACGCGGACAACATGGACATCATTGACCCCCACACCCTCGATGTGGTCGGGACCACGGTGCTTTCCGTGGTCTACAATCCGTGATCAAATGATTCACGGCATGCTGTCAGAAACCGCCTGACGGCCCTTCCCTGCGCCTGTTGGACTCAAGTACCTTGGATGCCATGCTCCGAGATCTGTTTTTGTCGTGGATCGCCCTCTCCCTGATGGCCTTGCCCCTGCATACGTGGGGCAACTCCGTCGACCTGGAGCGCGCCGACAGCCTTCGGCAATCGGGCAAGATGGTTCAAGCCCTGACCTTGTATCGGAGACTGTCGACAGAAACGTTGACCGGCTGTGACTTCGCGAGAATCGAGGCAGGGATGGGCCACATCCAATGGAATGCGGGAAATGCCACGGAAGCGCGTCCCCACCTCATGGCCGCCTTCGCCCAATGCGGCACATGCCCGACATCCATTCGGACTTCTCTGGTGTTGGACGTCGCCCACCACTTGCTCTCGAGCGGTTGGACGTCAGACGCCATCGACTTGCTTGAGAAAGAACTGGAATGGGGACCTCATGCCCCGGCCTTGAACGACGTCCACCTGTCCCTCGCCAAATTGCACTTTGCCGAAGGGCATTGGCAGCGCACGTGGGAGATGGCCGCGCAAACCCAGGGACCCGAAGCGGCTGGNATTGCGTTGCAAGCCGGGGCCATGCTGGGCAAGGCCCTGGACGAATTGCCCCTGGACGAGTTCATCCGCCAGGCCAAACCTTCCCAGCGCCGCGTGGTCACCGACGAGTTGAACCACCTGCACACCTTGCTAACTGGCGAAGGCCGCCACGCCGAGGCCTTGGTGTTGTCGCGAAAAATCAACNCCCTCACGGNCCCCATTGCCGNCCCCACAGCGTGGACCTTGTCTCAGCTCAACGTGGCCCGTTCTGCAGAGCTGGCCAACAAGCCCCTTGAAGCGCTGCTGGCCTTTCACGAAGCAGGACGGACAGCCCAGCAGTTGGACGACCTCGGCCTGCGGGCGCGTGTGGCACGGACCCAGGCGCGCTTCGAAGAGTCGCGCGGCGCCACAGCGTCGGCTTTGAGGCACTTGAATTTGGCGGACAGCCTCACCCTTGCCGTGTTGAATGCCACCAAAGCGTCCAAGGAAGCCAAGACCTTTGAAACCCATGCCGTCCTCCCCCAGGATCCCTTTGAACTGGCGGCGGCTNAGGCCATGGCTTCCGGCACCAACCCAGGCGCATGGCCGTTTGCCTGCGCACTCATCCTTCTGGGGCTTTTGGCCGCCGGAATGCGGGCAAACGAACTGAAGCGCACCTTGCGTCGAGAGCGCGTTCGCTCCCTCCGAATGCAACGGATGATCCAACCGCAAGACGCGTTGGATGGCACGGTCTCGGCCGACCTTGCCGTGAATGCAGAAGGTGGGGTGGAGGAAGTCCTGACNCGGCCCAACCGTTTGGACTTCGAGGACATCATCGCGTCGTTGGAAATGGACCACGGCACCGACGTGGAATGGGAATTGCAGGGCGACTCTGAAGGTCAGTCCGCCCCTGCGGGACTGCTGTCACTGCTCTCCGTCACGGTGAAGCGCTTGCTTGCGCACAAACCCAAAGACGCGTCCATCCAGGGGGTCATCCGCAACGACTGGCACGGCATCCACGTGGAATTGGATGGCCCGGATTCACCTTCAACCCAGGAACTTCAGCGCATGTTCGCAGGGGGGGAACACAGCTCGACATGGAATCCGGTGCTGGTGCAGATCGAGAAGTTGGCCGGCCGGTTCACGGTCGAAAAGAAGGCAACGGGCGAATTGGCGCTGACTTTCCTCCTTCCCCACACAGAGGATCAGCGCTCTCCGGCGAACTGATCCAAGAACCGACGGTCGTTCTCGAAGAAGTGGCGCAAGTCGCCAATTTGGTAGCGCAGCATGGTGATGCGCTCGATGCCCATCCCAAAGGCGAATCCGCTGTACACNTTGGGGTCGATCCCATTGGNCTCAAGCACGTTGGGGTCGACCATGCCGCAGCCCAAGATCTCGAGCCATCCCGTGCCCTTGGTGATGCGCTTGTCCACCTCGGTCTTCAAGCCCCAGTAGACATCCACCTCCGCGCTGGGCTCGGTGAAGGGGAAGTACGAGGGGCGCAAACGGATGTCCGTGTCGGGCCCAAAGAAGCACCTCGCGAAATGCAAGAGGGTTTGCTTCAGGTCGGCGAATGAGACGTCCTTTTCGATGTAGAGGCCTTCGATTTGGTGGAACATGCAGTGCGCACGTGCCGAGATGGCTTCNTTCCGGAACACACGCCCTGGCATGATCAACCGCATGGGCGGCTCGCGCTTTTCCATCTCACGCACCTGAACCGAGCTCGTGTGCGTGCGCAACAGCACGTCGGGGTTGCGCTCCACGAAGAACGTGTCCTGCATGTCCCGCGCAGGGTGCTCAGGCGGAAAATTCAAGCCGCTGAACACGTGCCAGTCGTCTTCGATTTCTGGGCCTTCCGCCACGGCAAACCCCATGTTCTGGAANATGTCGACGATTTCCCGGCGGACGACTTGCAGGGGGTGGTGGGTGCCCAAAGGCACTCCGCCTGAGGGGCGCGTGGCGTCGAGTCCTGAAGCCTTGACCTTGGACGCAGATGCACCCGAAGCGGCTTTCACCTTGTCCTCGACGGCCTGCTTCAACGCGTTGAGCATCGGGCCGAGCTCTCGCTTTTGGTCCCCTGGCACCTCCTTGAAGGCGGCCATGAGGTCCTTCATCTTGCCCTTTCGGCCCAAGTAGGCGACGCGGAACGCCTCCACCTCGTCCGCGCCAGAAAATTCCGCCGCGGCCACGTCAGCCATCAACTGCCCAATGCGGTCCTTCATGGANTCCTCAGTTCAANCGCTTCATNCTCATCACCACATCNTCCACAGGGCGNTCGCCTCGGCGGCGGTCCGTTTCNACTGCNGCGATGCTGTCGATGATGCTCAACCCTTCCACGACNTACCCAAAGACGGTGTANTGCATGTCCAAGAAGGGCGTGCCACCCAACCGCTGGTANGCTTCGCGGGATTCCGCGGAGTAGACGAACTGGCCGTTTTCCACGTTTTGCAATCCGTTGCCGTANTCGTTGGCGAAGTTGGCNATNCGACCCTCAATGCCGGACATCTCCACCTCGCTGAANGGNCGNCCTTGNACCANGTAAAACTGGCTTCCGGAACTGCGCTTTTCAGGGTTGATGTTGTCGCCTTGGCGTGCTGCCGCGAGCGCCCCTTTGATGTGCAAGTGGTCGGGGCGGATTTCCGCCTCGATGGTGTAGCCNGGGCCTCCGCTTCCAAGCCGTGCGTTTTCAGAGGCGCCCTTGCTTTGAGGGTCGCCGCCTTGCACCATGAACTCCTTGATGACGCGGTGAAACAACAAGCTGTCGTAGAACCCTTCCTCCACCAACTTGACAAAGTTGTCGCGGTGCTGTGGGGTGGAATCGCTCAATTGCACCACCATCGGCCCAAACCGGGTGTCGATTTGCACCTTCACCGGCGCGGCGGGCACCGCTTGGCTGTCCGCTGCAGAATCGCAGCCAGATGCCGACATGAACAACAAGGCCACCGCAGTCAACAACGTCGCGGTGAAGAAGGTGGAAGTGGACAAACGCATTTGTGCTTTTTTCATCATCTTTGAGGTCTGACAGACAAAGTTAGACCCTGCCCTGACAAGAAGAAGACCATGATTCGCATTTTCTCCACCGCCCTCGCCGCCGCTTCCATCCTCCTCATGGCCGGATGCTATGAAATGGATGAAACCATCGCCAACGTGTATGTGGTGCGCATGGAGGGAGGTGAAGAAGTGCCTGTGTCGGACG
>PBWG01000067.1 GCA_002729115.1 Crocinitomicaceae bacterium
GTAAAGCCTACTTGACCAAATCGGGGTTGATGGTTTTCGGAGTTGCTTGCTTGGCCAGATCCTGATGTTGTGGACAATTGTGGACAACGATGGTGGATAGCATGTTGATTTCGTGGGACATAGATTTTTTGGAATTCTGTTTGTTTGCCCCTCCTTTGTACCAACAAGGCAGTCAAGGAGCAGCGCCAAAAGCTTGAAATGATTCATTTGGGTCTTCAAGCCGGAAGCAATACACCGAGACGAGTTGTGACACGGAGACGCATGTTGAAGTTGACCAACGACTCCCAGGAGTCCCTTGGGACGGACAAGCGAAGGCTTGGCGTCGGCACCCGGAAATCAACTCCCCAGGGAGGTACATTGAAGGAGGCCAACAGATGTTGTTCTTCGGAGCAGCATCGAAAAACCAAAGGGCGAGGATTCACCGCGGTACCTTCGAGGACCACGAGCAGTCCACCAGCCAAGGGCAACCTTGGCGCTGGCTCTCCGGAAGGGGAAATCAGGAGCGCAACTGCATTCATGCAGTTCCGTGAGGTGATGCTGAACAACTCGAACCGACTCTCCGACGTTAGGCGGAGGGAAGGGTGGTGATTGAATCCCCCTGAGGTCCAGCAGCGGAGCGAAAGCGAAGCTGGTTCCGGAGCGCAAGCGACGGGGAGCTTCTTCCAACACCCGCGAAGAAGCCTGGAGGATCCGCATCGGAGATACAGCGATCAAGCGGCAACGCATGAGACCTGTCCGGTGCGGATTTCTTTTTTGTCTTGAGAATTCTGCTTGAGGGGCCGCCTATTGCACCAAACCGGAGTTGATGGTGTTCGGCTTTTGTCCTGCTGGGTCCACAAGTAAGTTGGACTTGACGCACGGGTGAAGGGGGGAGTTGTGAATCAGGCACGTCAACCTCCGTCCCCACCTAGCCACCAGAGATTACCTTCATGACATGACGAGAATTCTGGTGATTGCAGTCGTGGCAATGTCGACCCTCGCGACATCACACGCACAAACCGACATGTTGGGCGCCCAAGAAAGTCCTGCGTTGTTCACCATTTACCTGGTTCGACACGCCGAGAAACAAACCCTGCCTGACGATCCGCCGCTCACGTCATGTGGCGAAAAACGGGCCGTGGCACTGAAAGAATTTTGGTCAGACATTCCCATTGACGCGGTGTACAGCACGGATTACAAAAGAACCACGGGTACGGCGGCCCCAGTGGCAGACGCCAAGGACCTCGAAATCCAGACTTATGCCCCGAATGCGCTTGAAGCCCTGAAGGAGATGCTGATGACAAAACAGCAAGACGCAATTGTGGTTGGGCACAGCAACACCACTGCCGTCTTGGCGGGCTTGCTCATCGGTGAGGAAATGGGGTCTTTTGACGAGTCCATTTACAACCGCATCTATCAAGTTGTGCTGTCAAACAAGCAACAGCGCTTGCACGTCTTTCACACGGCCTTCGAGTGCAACGACGAGACAGACAGGTAAACATCCATGCGCGACAGAGGTGACATCACATCTTGATGACTTTGAAGACGTACTCAAAGCCTTCTCCGATGCATTGAACGAAATACGTGCCACGTGCGTAATCGCCAATCCACACGGTCTCTTGACTGCTTCCCTGCGGGATGCGCCCAGCCTCCATCACCCTTCCCAAGTGATCGAACAACACGAATGGCACTGCTTGAGTCATTGTGCTCGGAGATGTCAATTCGATGTGCAGTTGGCTGGCCGTGGGATTGGGAAAGACACGGAAAATCGGGGAAAGGGACGATTCATCTTCGACGGCATCGACGCCAATGGGCATCAGCAAGCGCTCGAATTCGTAGATGCAATCGCTGAAGTTGTCGGTCACGACGATGTTGTAATCGCCGACGGGCAGGTTGTCGAAGATGCCTGAAGCTTCGAAATGTTGTCCGCCATCGATGCTATAAAGGTAGGAGCCTTGGCCCGCAAGGGGTGCAATGGTGATGGACCCGTCCGTGGTTAAAACTGACGAGGGGTGCGTGACGGTGATCTCCAGTTCCGACAAATCGCACACACCGATGACAATGGTTTCTTCATACGTGCAGGTTCCGGCTTCATTTTCGACAAGCACCTCGTAGGTGCCTGCGACCAGCCCCTCGAACAAGTTTGAGCTCTGAAAGGATTGTCCACCGTCGATGCTGTAGAGCAAGTCGTTGGCAATCGAAACGGTTTGGATGGTCAAAGTGGCATCGGTTGCGGTTTCCGAGGATGCGGTTTCAAAGTCGACATAGGCGGGGATTTGACATGCACTGTCTCCTGCGCAGAACGATTCCACAGCCACACTTCCGAATTCGCCATCGTTGTAAACGAGGATTTCTCCATTGGAATCCAGCACTTGAAAATGGCCCTCACCACCGGCGCAACACATGCCGTCACCCCATGAGTCATACACGTAGAGCGTTTGGCATGCACTCGTGCCCAAGCAGACCGTTTCAGAATACTCCACTGTGCCGGAGCTCAATCCACCATCGGAAAGGATTTGTCCAGAGGCCACGTCCAACAGTTCCCAAGACGTTTCCAAGGGCCAGTCGTCAGCGAGGAAGTTGAGTGCGATTGGATTCTGGCACTCACCTTCGTTCGCGCAAAAAGACTCTTCGGCCACACTGTTGAACACCCCATTGTTGTGAACGAGGATGACCCCATCGGAATTCAACACCTGAAAGAAGCCGATGCCACCAGCACAGCACATGCCGTCTCCGTAAGAATCAAACACATGGAGCGTAAGACATGAATTGGAGTTGACGCAAAATTCTTCAGAATACTCCGTGGTGTTGGCGCCCAGTTCACCTTCCGACAAGATTTGTCCCGAGCCATCGTCCACCAGCTGCCATGATGTTTCTGAGGGCCAGTTGTCGGCCATGAAGTACAACGTGAGGTTTTCAAATGCAGCCTCCAACTCAGCTGATGTGCTGGCCGTGTTGTTTGTCGAGACCTCGTCAGGGATGCCGTTGACATTTGTCAGCGTCACTTCAACTGTGTTGGTGGAAGCCAACAAATCGTCGTCAATGAAGAACGACAGATTGTCCTGGTCTTGAGAAGCGATGTTCACAGGTTCTTCCAGAACTGCCATGACCTCACCATTGACCTCGACCGTGAGGTCGACGGAGGAAATGACGTCGGCACCCAAGTTGTCAATGACGATGTTCACGTAAACCTGACCACCGCACGTGGTGGTTATTTGTTCAATGGAAAGCGCGCCATCAATGTTGTACCCATGGCTCAACACGAAGTCCAGGGTGTCGTTGTTTCCGTATCCGTCGTCAGGGTCAGACACAATGCCTCTGACCAGGTATTCACCGGGGGTGGAGAAATCTTGTGTTGTGGTGAATTGGAACAGGGAATCGCCAAAAGGCGAAATGGTGTCCTGGATGTACATCGTTTCCATCAATGCGCCGTCGACCAGCAACGAGAGATTGAAATCGCTCATGTCGTTCAATCCGGTATTGGCTACGCGAAGGGTCACGGTCTCACTAGGACCGAGGTCGGGCGATGCCACCGGCTCGACCAGTTCTTCTACAGCCAAGTCGTCGTCCGCTTTGATGCCGGCCCAGAACGACACCCAAGGACGTGCCTGCTTGATGGACAATACGTCCTGTGCAGTGACCTTGAATTCAATGTCCATGCCGAACCCTTCGATGCCTTCAACCTCGTATAGCGCTGCAAATTCGTCGTGAATGGTGCTGAGGTATTCGCGAATGAGGTCGAGGTATTGAGATTCCATGACCAAATCGCCATCCTCAACCAAGTTGGACAACCGCAACACGACATACCCAGCCCCTTCAGCAGGATCCTCATAAAGCAGGATTTCTTCGGGAACAGCATCTGGATCGGGGTTGGTGATCAAGGACTCTCCGATTTGCGAATTCAAATAAAACGTTCCCTCAGTGTTGTAAATGGGATCCAAACTGATGCCGACTCCGTTGGCATGCTCGTCTTGAAAATTGGGATGACACAACACGCCCATGGCGGCCATCAAGTGGTCCACCCGATAAAAGTCACGTTCCTCGTACGCTCTGAAATTCCACATGCTGGCATACACCTGCTTGATGGATTTGGAGATGTGCCCTTCGTTGGGGTGTTGGGTTTTGGAGGTGTAAAGCCCTGCACCGCTGAAACCGGGCAGATCTTCGTTGTTCGTGCTGGACCGGCACCGGACAGAGGATCCTGTGGGGAAAGAATCGTGCATGGCTTGAAGGGCATCCATCATCCAAGGGGGCATTGGCGCTTCCTTGATGTCGTCCCGAAAGTCTCGCAAGCGGTCTTCTCGAAAGTCAATGTCGTAGATGAAGGAGGGATTGTTCATCATGACTTCCGCTTCCTCATAGAAGTCGTTGTAGTGCATGAACTCATCGTAGAAATAGAATGGCACTCCAAAGCCATCCGGGACGGTTCCTTCAGGGAACCCAAAAGTTCGCATGGTTGCCAGGTTGGCGCACTTGGCGCCGAATGCGCTGGACATGTCAAAGCCGATGTCGTCGAGTGGAAGAATGTCGGCAAAACTCAAATCGCGCTCTGGGATTTGAGATTCTGTGGGGCGCAGAGCCTCGTACCATTCATTGACTTCGTCCAATGTGGCTTCACTGATCGAGTATGAATCTGCTTCAACCTTGTAGTGGATGTAATGCCCCAGCAGCCCTGCGAGGGAATCCACAGAAAGCGGGTCAGCGATGTACGCGTTCGGAACGTTGTCTTGGATGGCACGCAGATTGACATGGGAGAGCGGGGTCTGAACCACTGAAGTCATGATGCCGCCGACGCGCGGGAGAGAGTTTGGGAGGGCATCGTAAAGCACGATGTCTCTTGATCCGGGCGTTTCGTCCACGTCCATGTATCGGAAGAATCCATATCCTTCAGCCAGGTGAAGGGGGATGTAATCAACGTCGGCATAGACCTCAGACTCCAGCACGACTTCAATTCCGGAACCTTCGTAGTCATCGGCGTACTCATTGAGGTATTCATCTTCGTCCGGCTCACCGATGAAATGATTCATGTTGTTTTGGAGGAAGGGCATGTTGGCCATCAACAGTTGATAGGTGCGCTGTGTGGCCTCAAAATCGTACGCATCCCCGAAGGAGAAGTTGAAGGAGTAACCACCGATGACCCCATTGGGGTTGATTTGTGTGGGATGAAAGACGATCTCACCTGAGGAGTCGTCACCGATGACTTCTGCATCGATTGCAGCCCAAAAGGCCGGGTGAACGGTGTGGGTGTTGCTGTTGATGAAATACACCTCTGGATTTGGGCCATCTCGGTTGAGGATGCCAAACTTCACGTAGAGCTGGTCGTCCAAGAATGGAGCCCATCCCACGTTGTTGACGACAGCCAGCGTCATGAAGGTTTCAGCATCTGGGATCGAAGTCGTTCCATCGTTGAAATCCACGGCCTCGGCGTAGTTGAGTGGCGCATCAGTGGGCATGGCGTCGTATTCGGACACATCGTCTGTTCCATCCCCATCGATGTCGCCAGGGTTGGCAAGGTCGTATTCCCAAACGCTGTACTGTTCGAGTGAATATGCTGCACCAGGTGCTGAAATCACCATGGTTCCGTCAGACCCCATGGTCATCGAGGCAGGCCACTCGAAATCAGAACCGTGCTCCGCTTCGAGGATATAATATTTGTCAGCGCTGCCTTGAATCGAAAGCTGGACTTGCCCGTAAAGGTTCACCGAGTAGTTGTCGATGGTGACCTCTGTTTGAGCGAACAGCATATTGTGCAGTCCGAGCAAGAAGGCGAGGGCTGAGGTGAAAAAGATTCTCATGGGGGAGAGGGAGTGGGGAGGGTACGGAAGTGCGGTTGCGAAGATCTTAAAGTATGAATCCAAGACGTTCGCATCCATTTGTTTGTCCTCAATCATGAGATCGAGCTTCCCCTCGATCGAAATCTGCTTCGTCGGACATTGGTAGACTAAAAAGCAGTTGGCAACACCAAATCAGGGTTGATGGTGTTCGGCTTCTGTCCTGCTGGGTCCACCTTTTTGTGACTTTCAAGTGACAGAATTGTCATGTGATTAGAAAAATATTTGCTAAACTCTCCACATGCGTAGTTCCTCGTTTTTGTTGACTTTCGTCGCACTCGTTCCTTACATCGTGCAGGCTCAAGGAGCTTCACTGGTCCAAAGTGTCTCGCCAATCTTGAGTGATTCCACTTGCGCCATCAACTGCGAGGACCCTGGCTATCGTTTGATGACGCAGGTCATCGATGGAGAAACCATCACGAGGGAGTACATCATCCACGTGCCATCGGGTTATCAAGAAGGTGACAACTTGCCGCTCGTAATTGTGTACCACGGATTTGGTGGATGCGCGTATTACATGGCCGAAGAAACGGGTGGGTTGAACGATTTGGCGAACGAAGAGAACTTCTTTGTGGCCTACCCTCAAGCGGCTTATCGACCTGCGAAGGAAGACACTTATTGGGAGCCGGGCTTCAATGGTGGGGAGAGCATTTACCTGGACGACATTTTTTTCTCAGAGCAACTGATTGAGCACATTGACGAGGAATTCTCGTTGAACTTGTCGAGGGTGTACGCTGCAGGGTACAGCAACGGAGGAATGCTCACGTACAGCTTGGCGTGCTTGCGAGGAGACTTGTTTGCAGGTGTTTGTGTGATGTCTGGAGCCTTGCTAGATGGGATGGATTCTTGCGACCCCGCCCAGCCGGTTCCCATGATCATCTTCCATGGTACAGGAGATTTCGTGTTGCCCTACAACGGGGACCAATATTATGCGTCTGTCCCTGATGTGGTGAGTTTGTGGACAGATCACTTTCAGATTCCAACCTCAACACTCACCTCCACGGACTTGAATGGTGGAAATGTCGTCCACGACAGCTACCATGGAGGCACCAACAACACGTGTTTATCTTTGTACACGGTGATTGAGGAGTATGGATTCCCAGGCGACCATGTGTGGTTCAGTCAGGACATGGATGGGGTCCCCCCAAATGAGGTCATGTGGGAATTTTTTACCGACGAGTGTGGTGGCATCGATGGCATTTTCCAAGAAGGTCAACAAGCGGTTCAGGCGTACCCAGTCCCTTTCGAGGACCAGCTCTTTCTCGGAAATATTGGTGTGAGTTCAGCCACGTTTCACATGCACGATCTCCAGGGTGTTTTGGTTCGGACAGGATGTGTGGGGCCAGACGGATCAATCCATGGACTCGGTGATTTGCCTTCAGGGTGCTATTTGTTGAGAACAGCAGGATCAGTTCTCAAGGTTGTAAAATGAAGGCAGTCACCTCTCGCAAACGTATTGCGGTTTCTGCCAGAGCGCTTTGGACGGCCATCACTTCAGAGCATCACCTTGAGGCATGCCATCCTTACATCCTAAGACACACCAAGAACACCTCTAAACATGGACTCTCAGATGAAATCATGTATCTCAACGGAGTCACGTTTACCCGCGAATCCACAGCCTGGTTGGACGGCGTTGGATATGATTTAAGAGTTGGGATTGCCGATGGTCTTAAAAACGAAGTCTCCTGGCGCATCGAGCCCCTTGACCCAGGCTCCTGCAATCTCTCGATTTCAGTGACACCCCTCGCGATCGAAAAGTTGCCCAAACCTTTTCGCGGATTGGCTTTGAGACTGTTTGTGCGGCGTAAGGTTTTTCATTACCTCGAAGCCGTCACGAGAGGAATCAAAATTTGGGTTGAGACTGGCAATTCGGTTGATCAAGCTGCTTTTCAGAGGCACCCTTGGTTTTGCCCATAAGAGAGGAATACGTCAAGAAGAAGTGGCCTTTGCCTCAGAACGTCTGCGCAAAGCTTAAATGACCAAATCGGGGTCGAGGGTGTTCGGCTTCTGTCCTGCTGGGGCCACAGATGCGTCAAGAAAGTGGTCTGACCCTTTCAACAGGCCAGGTGTCCATGTAGCCCTCTTCCCAGTTGGCATCCAGAAGGTGAGCGGGCACCAAACAGGCGTCCAGTTCNTGTCGGATNTGNANTTCGTCCAANTCTTGGCCGATGATGACNATTTCNGTTTTCCGATCTCCGAATTGGGGGTCCCACGTCTTTTCGATGTCCATTTGGTTCTCGACGAAAGACGGGAATTGAGTCCTTGAAGAGAAAGGCATNCTGCTCCACCACAACCCGGCGCTGTCCGTGCGAATCGACCCTCCTGCTTGCCCCCAAATCANGGCTTGATTGGGGCGCGAGGCGATCCAAAACAGCCCCTTGCTTCGGATGATGTTGGACGGAAACTTGGCGTGAAAAAAATGCCAGAACCGCTCAGGGTCGAAGGGCAGTTTTGTCCTGTAAACGAACGAGCCAATGCCATATTCCTCCGTCTCTGGGGTGTGTTCTGCTTTGTTCAGTTCTTCAATCCATCCCGCACTTTCCTCGGCTTCCTCAAAGTCAAACAATCCTGTGTTCAAGATGCGCGTAGGATCGATTTCGCTGAAGTTGGTTTCGATGATTTGCGCACCAGGATTGAGTTTTTGAAGCGTGCCACGGAGAATTCCGAGATGCTCTTCAGACACCAAATCGATTTTGTTNAGAATGATGACGTTGGCAAACTCGACCTGGTCTGTGAGCAGGTTGACGATGGTTCTGTCGTCCCCTTCAATGTCTGTGAGTTCTCGATCCTCCAGCGTTTCAGGGCTCCCAAAGTCGTTGAAGAAGTTGGCGGCATCGACCACCGTCACCATGGTGTCCACGTAACTGAATGCACTGAGGTCAATNCCGTTGTCCTCGTCCACAAACGAAAAGGTTTGGGCCACGGGAATGGGCTCGCTGATGCCCGTGCTTTCGATAAGCAAATAGTCAAATCTTTCCTCCCGAGCGAGCCGTTCGACTTCTTCCATAAGGTCCTCGCGGAGCGTGCAACAAATGCATCCGTTGCTCATTTCCACAAGCTTTTCCTCGGTGCGTGACAGGACGTTTTCGCTTGCTACCAAGTTCGCATCGACATTGACTTCACTCATGTCGTTCACGATGACCGCAACCTTGAGGTTCTGTTTGTTGTGAAGAATGTGGTTCAGCAACGTGGTCTTGCCCGCCCCGAGGAAGCCGGAAAGCACCGTGACAGGAAGTTTGGTGTCAACCTTCATGGATGGTGCATGTTGGGTTGCCACATTGGCAAAATTTCATGTTGTAGACGTGCAAGCCAATCAGGGCCGAAGCAGCTGCGTATTTCAGTGCAGGAAGAAACAGTGCGTGTGCAAAGGCTTCTGCCAACACTGAGCATGTCAACACCCCCCACGCTGCCCAAAGGCTGCGCCAGACCCATCTCTTCGAACTGGTTTGCATCGAGCGATACACGGCGAAGCCGGAAACGACCAAGAAGACGAAATCGACGGCGCGCCACCAAGTGGGGGCACCGCTGCAGCAAGCACTCGAACAGGCTTGAGCCACGAACAAAAATGGCGTGGCCAAACAGTGAATCATGCACAAGAAACTTGCGGCGGCACCCACTGAATCCGACTTGAAGGTGAATGATGTCATGAGATTCAAATCTGTTGCGAAATTAGAGGCGAAGTGCGTTGTCGCAACCGAGTTGCGTTAATTTTAAACCATGGGCGTTCTCAGAAAAACCAAACACCTGGAGCATGTGCTCCAAGCGTTTCGCCAATCGAGCGACGCACTCTCTGCCGGCATGCTGCTTGATGCTTTGGCCAATGAGATCAACAAGTCCACGGTGTACCGCATGCTTCAAAAACTCGAAGACGACGGCGTGATTCATTCCTTTCTGACCATGGATCAGATTCGGTTTTATGCGTTGTGCAAGGGCTGTTCAAGTGGCCGCCACGTTGACACCCATGCCCATTTTCAGTGCACCTCCTGCAAGCGTGTTTCCTGTGTCTCGGAGGAAATCGTATTGCCGACCCCAGGAAGGTCACGCATCACAAGTGCCCAAGTCCTGCTCACGGGGCAATGTGAGTCCTGCCTGTCTTGAGGAAACGTATCCTTCGTTTATCTGGTTC
>PBWG01000068.1 GCA_002729115.1 Crocinitomicaceae bacterium
AGCCCTGGGTTCATGTTGTGGACCAACGCCACCCACGGGTACCAAGAAGCGAGCATGGGGTACAGCGGCAACGACATTGGTTGGGCCAACTTCCAATCCCACTCCTTCCAAGACCGCTACGCAGTGGCTTACGCAGAGAGTCACGACGAAGAGCGGTTGATGTACAAAAACCTCCAGTTCGGCAACAGCAACGGGGACTACGACACAAGCGACGAAACCATCGCATTGAGAAGACAACAACTCACAATGGCGTTCAACCTGCTCATGCCCGGACCCCGCATGATTTGGCAGTTCGAAGAACTGGGCTACGACTACAGCATCAACACGTGCAGCGACGGCGTCACGGTAAGCCCCGATTGCCGGGTGGCCGCCAAACCTGTCCGTTGGGACTACTACAGCCAACCTGAACGCAAACACCTCTACGACGTGAGTGGAGCGTTTGCCGCGTTGAAGCGCGATTACCCTGCATTCGGCCCCGACGCCACGTGGTTCAACTTGGACGTGGGGAGCTACGGCAAGCGCATGCGCTTTGAACACAGCGCGGGCGACGCGGTGGTCGTGGGGAATTACAAAACCACAGGCATCGACATGGTTCCAGGGTTCACCCACACCGGGACGTGGCACGACTTCATCTCCGGCGAATCAATCAACGTCACGGACCTCGATGCAGCCATGCCGTTCGCACCAGGAGAATTGCACGTGTACACGGACACCCCATTGGACACGCCTGTGCTTCAGGAAATCGACGTCGATTTGGACGGCCAATTGGCCTCCGAAGGTGACTGCAACGACCAGGACGCCACNGTGTACACCGGCGCCGTGGACATCGCCTTGGACGGCATTGACCAGGATTGCGACGGCGAAGACGCGTTGACCTCGGTGCCCGAGCATGCCTCCTCTTGGTCACTCTACCCCAACCCGGCAACCGACGTCTTGACCCTCCAGCATTCTCGCTCGGACTTGCTNACTTCTGTCCACCTTCTCGACGCCACTGGCCGCCGAATGGACGTGCCCGCCGCGTGGAGCGTGGGAACCGTGACTCTCGATCTGTCAGGTGTCGCCGATGGGGTGTATCACCTGACTTGGAGAGAGGCTGGCCGCGTCTTTTCCACACCTGTGCACAAAATGAACCGATGAAGCCAAGGGGCTTGGTGTATTTTTGACACCATCACTCTTTGGGGGTTTCACCTACGACAAACCAAATCCATGATTCCAATTCAACGCTTCGCCGCTGTGGCGTTTGCGCTCACCCTGTTCAGCACGGCGTGGGCCCAAGGCACGGTCAAAGGCAAAATCACAGACGAACAGGGTACACCCCTTCCGTCTGCCACCGTGGCGGTCACGGGGGGAACCGGGGTCTTCACCGACTTCGACGGCAACTACGAACTTCAGCTTGCGGCAGGTGATTACATCTTGGCGTGCTCGTACATCGGCTACCTCACCAAGACCAAAAAGGTTTCCTTGAAAAACGGCGATACAGTGATCAGCAACATTCGCTTGTCCGAGGACGCCGTGATGTTGAACGAATCCGTGGTCGTGGGGTACGGCGTGCAGCGCAAGAAGGAGGTCACAGGCTCCATCGCCACGATTGACTCCAAGGAAATCACCGCAGTCCAAACGCCTTCGTTTGAGGCCGCCCTTCAAGGGCAGGCAGCAGGGGTCCAAGTCACCCAAGGCTCGGGCATGGCGGGCAGTGCATCCATTGTGCGCATCCGCGGCTTGAGCTCGATTTCNGCTGGCGGCGACCCGTTGTACGTGGTGGACGGCATCCCCATNACCCAAGACTACTTCGCGGGCGGCAACAGCGGCGCAATGAACCGCAACCCCCTCGCCTCGTTGAATCCCAACGACATCAAAGACATCCAGGTGCTCAAGGACGCAGCAGCGACAGGCATCTACGGATCGCGTGGTGCAAACGGCGTGATTTTGATCACCACGAAGCGCGGGGTCAAGAAGGGCATTCAAGTCAGCTACGGGTCTTCCATCGGTTACGGCGAATCCACTGCCACGCCCAACATGATGACCACCGAGGAATACCTCACCATCCGTCAGGAAGCTTGGGAGAACGACGGCGGCACAGGCTACGTGTGGCTTCCATTGTTGAGCACCCCAGGCTCCAGCCCCGACGCGCGTCGTCGGGCCTACGAACGGGCATTGGAAACCAACACCGATTGGTTTGACCTCTTCACCCGTCGCGCCCAAAAAACCCAGCAGAACATCGGACTGCGGAGCGGCGGTGAAAAGTGGTCCATGTACAACGGGGTGAGCTACGACAAGAACGAGAGTTACGCCATCGGCAACAGCTACACCCGTCTCAGCGCNCGGACCAACTTCGACTGGACGCCGAACGACAAGCTNAAGGTTTTGCTGTCTGGAAGCACCTCCGAAGGCCGCAACCAGCGTGTGCGCGGCGGATGGTCAGGCGGCATCNGCGCGGCCATGTCGACCGCCTTGCCGTACATGTCGCCCTTTGTGATCGACTCGACGTTTGACGCCAACGGCAACTTGACAGGNACCGAGCGNAACTACGAANTGAACCGCTGGTTCAACCCNATGGCNTACCAAGATTTGATCCAGTGGCGCGAGACCGAGCGTCGCCAAATCGCCACAGGCCAAATCGTNTACAGCCCCCACAGCAAAGTGGACATCGTGGTGAACGGGGGATACGACAACAGCCGCTTGGAAAACGANTCGCACGAGGATTCGTACCTCGACCGGACCAACGGGTTCTCTTACGCGAACTGGAGCGAATACAACGCCCGGAACTACAACGTGGGCGGGAACGCCACGTTCCGCGTGCTCGACAAGGACTCCACAAGCCTGTCGCTCATGGTGGGTGCAGAGGCGCAGAAATTTGAGAGCGACGGCTTCGGCTTCAATTTGCGAGATTCAGAGGGCCCAGCGTACGCCATCACGACGTTGCGCGACTCGTTGTTTGGGCTGCAAGACAGCCTGTACGATGCCGTCTCCACCGTCACCAACGCATACCCCATCCAATACCGCACCGACGGCTTCGCGTCCACGTTCGCACGGATGAACTACAGCTTGTTGGACAAGTACTTCTTCCAGGCCACGGCGCGGGTGGACGGATCCTCCCGGTTCGGCGAAAACAACCGCTTCGGCTTCTTCCCCTCGGCCTCCATTGGATGGGTGGCCAGCGACGAAGATTGGTTCAATTCCGAAACCATCAGCTTCCTGAAAGTCCGCACCAGCTGGGGACGCACAGGCAACGCCAACATCGACGGCTTCAGCCGCTTCGCCCTGTACGTGGACCAAAACCAAGGCGCCACCTACGCGGGCGACACCTTGGTGTTCCCGACCCAACCTGGCAACCCAGATCTGCGCTGGGAAACGGTTCGCACCGTGGACGCCTCGGTGGAAATGGGGCTTTGGAACGATCGGGTGTCCGTCGAGTTGGGCTTCTACGACAAGTTGGCCAGCGACGTGCTCATGAACGTGGAACTCCCCTCCCACACNGGCTTCAACAACCGCTCCGTCAACGCGGGCGAGGTGCTGAACCGCGGGGTGGAATTGGGCGTCACGTCCAACAACCTCACAGGCCCCGTCCTGTGGAAGACCACCCTGAACTACGCTTACAACTACAACGAATTGGTCAGCACTGGGGCCTTCACCGAAGACGCGATCTCAGGAGGCACCAACGACAGCCGCGCCGTGACTGGNGCGCCNCTGACCACCTACTTCTTGGTCCCCTTCAGCCANGTCGACCCCGAATCAGGCCTGCCTGTCTACATCGACATCGAAGGCAACGAAACATTCGAGTACAACCTCGAAGACCGACGGGCGGTGGGCGACGGATTGCCCGACCACGTGGCTGGACTTCGCAACGAGTTCTCTTGGGGGAATTGGAGCTTCAGCTCTCAATTCACGGCGGCATTTGGCGCCAAGATTTGGGACAGTTCGGCGAAGCGTCAACTCGGGGTGGTCACCGACTGGAACATGCGCACCGACTTGTTTGACCGGTGGAGGCAGCCTGGCGACATCGCCTCGTTCCCCCGCCTCACGTTGGACGAAACCACTTACGGACTGCCCGCTGGATTCCCTTGGTGGAACACCAGCCTGTTCATGTACGACGCCAGCTACGTCCGCTTGCGCAACGCCTCGCTGTCGTACCGCGTGCCCTTGGACAAGGGCGACGTGACTTTCCGGGTGGCGGGGAACAACCTCTTCGTGCTCACCAACTTCATCGGACTTGACCCCGAGCTGACCCGNGACTTTGAAAACCGTCAAGACCGGAACTTCTCTGGAGGCGCCAACTACTTGACCGCCCCCCAGGAGCGCTCTGTCATCTTCTCCATCGCTGCCAACTTCTGATTGCCATGAAGCACACTCATCACCTTTTCGCGGCCCTGTTGGGATTGGTCTTTCTCCTTCCCGCCTGCCGCTGGCTCGAAGTCAACCCCGACCAATACATCTTGGCGGAGGACGCCCTGGAGACCCCTGAGGACCTTCAAGCCTTGCTCGTGTCCTGCTACGACGTCTTGGCCAACCTCTACGACGGAGACGTTCAGTTGATGAACGAACTCCGCGGAGACAACACCAACGAGCCGNTNTCCAACAACGACTTCAAGGCGATTTACAACCGCGAGACCATCCGTTGGACCTCCTACGTGGGCGGCGTCAACCGGGATTTCTTCTACCCTGTCCTGCGTGTCAACAGCCTGCTGAGCAGCTTTGACTTGATTGAAGAGTTGAGCGACGAAGACCGCGACCGCCTGGAAGCCGAGGCGTTGTTCATCCGCGCGTTCTGCTTTTGGGGTGCCGTCAAGATGTTTGCCCAGCCGCACGGGTACACGGAAGACAACAGCCACCCAGGCATCCCCTTGCCCACGTTCCTTCGGGACGCCCCCTTCCCCCGCGCCAGCGTGGCGGAGGCTTACGCACAAATTGAAGAGGACTTGAACGCCGCCATCGCCGGCTTGCCGTCAGAGAACGGCGTGTACGCCACCAGCCATGCCGCCAAGGCCCTCCTCGCACAGGTGCACTTCCTGAAGCAAGAATGGCAACAGGCGGCAGACTTGGCCACTGAGGTCATCGAGTCTGGCGAATTCACCCTCGAACAGCCTGAAAGCGACAGCGCCTTTGTGGTCATGCGTCTTCCCATTGGGTCAAGCAGCAGCGAGACCATCTTCGGGGCCTACAGCACGTTGAGCACCAACGACAACCGCGCCGACCAATTTGTGCAGTGGTGGCAACCCACCTCCAACCCTGAAATCAGCCTCACGACGGATTTTTGGAATTGGTTCCAACAAATAGCCCCTGGCGCCAACGAAGACCGTCGCGCCTTGTGGTTGGTGAACCAACCCACCGAAGGCAAGGCCTTGCTCACACGCTTCAACGAGCACAGCTTCTTCAACGTGCCGCTCATCCACCTCACCCAAATGATGCTCATCCGGGCGGAGTGCTACGGCGAGTTGGGCAGCAACTTGGATCAGGCTGCAGACGACTTGAACGCCATCCGAAACCGCGCCGGCATCACCTCAGAGGTCTACCTCCTTGGTCCCGACGCCACGGCCGAAGACGTCATCACCGCGGCCCGTCACGAATACCGCAAGGAAACCTTGGGCATGGGCCTGTGGGTGGAACAACTCCAGCGCCGAGGCGCCATGGGAGAAGACATCATGATCCGCAATGCGCCTTGGGATTGCCCAGGCATGGCCCTGCAATTCTCTGCTTCAGAAGGCAACGTCGCAGGGTTTGAGTTCAACGAAGTGGGCGGATGCAACTGACAAACACAAGCAACATGAACACAACAACGATCCAACAAACGATGCTGCGTGCCACGTTCGCCTTGTGCGCGGCGGCGAGCCTTTGGGGCTGCAAGCCGGAACTTCAAGGCGAATTGGGCCAACCCTTCAACAAGGTGGATGGCATGATTGGCGTGTGGGAATTGAACAGCTTTTCCCAGACCGACTTGCAAAGCGCGCTGACCGAAGTCCGCGACCTCAGCGAATTGTACATCGACGGCATGGTGACCCCCATGCGCATCACGCTGAACGAGGACCGCTCCTACGCCGTCAGCCTTGAAAAAGGCAGAAACTACTTCGGCGACATGGGCACTTGGGGCTTGGACGACGAAGAACACCCCACCTTCCTCATCCTTCACACCAAGGACGACATGGGCATGGTGACGGACACCCTCCAGTACAACCTCGGCGCCGTGGTCCGCCCACACGATTCCATCCTGGACATTGTGTACGACCGCCCCTGCGACGGAGACCCCGTCTTGGCCTACACCTTCAGCTTTACACGACAGTCATGAAGACTTTGAACATCTCCTCCCTCGCCCGCGCCTCGTGGAGCCTTGGCTTGGGCTGTGCCCTCGCCTTGGTGGGATACGGACAAGCAGTGACCGTGACCCCGAGCCCAACGGCCCTTCAAGAAGAAGTGACCCTGACCATCGACGTCAGCAAGAGTGAGCAGTTTGGCCTCAAGACCATCTTGGAAGCCAACCCAGATTTGCCCGTCTACATCTGGACTTGGACCCCAAGCGATCCTGTGGGCACCAACGGTTCGTGGAACAACAGCTCCGACGGATGCCTCTTGACCCACCAAGGCGGCCTCAAGTATTCGTTGACCTTCGTGCCAGCCGAGTTCTACACCAACCCCAGCGGCTTGTACAGCCAAGGCATTTCTTGTTTGGCCAAGCTGAAAGACGGCGCCCCCTACCCCGGTTTTGAGGACTTTGGAGAAGCCAAAACCGAGGACTTCAACGTGGGCATTTTGCCCAAGCTGTGTGAAGACCAAATGTGCATCTTCCCCGAAACACGACGCGCCAGCGACTTCGTGAGCATCACGTACAACACCAACCTGGACACGGCCCTGAACGTGCAAGAAGGTGAAGACGTGTACCTCCAACTGAGCGCGCGCGGCACCGATGGCCAGTTCTACACGCTTGCCGAAGACGATCAGGTGACCAACACCCCTGAGCTGAAGATGACCCCTGTCG
>PBWG01000069.1 GCA_002729115.1 Crocinitomicaceae bacterium
GAGGAGCACCGCGAGGTGACCGAGACGTGGTTGAACAAGCACGGCTTCAAGTACCACGGTTTGTTGATGAACAAGCCACGCGGCGGCAACTACCATTGGGTGGACAACCACATCGTGCGCGCCACGCGCTACGAGGGCCGCTTTCACGGATTTGGTCCGNGAGCAGAAGACCGTCGAGGTCTTCAAAAGCTGAAGTCGGGCAGGGGCTTGCCCGCCGTCCCTGAGGCGCCCGCGTCCAGGTGACGCTGAAGGATGAGGCTGGCGGCAATGGCGTCCAGGCTTCCTTTCTCGCGNCGCTTGGAGGCTTTCATGCCGCCCTGAACTTGGATGCGCGAAGCTTCTTGTGAGGTGTGTCCCTCGTCGACGAAGTGGATCGTCAGATGGGGGTAAGCTTTCTTCAGGTCGGCGACCACCTTGTCGATGTGCGGGGTGCTGTCTGTGGCCGTGCCTGCGATGAGGTTGGGCTGGCCGACCACGAATCCTTCCACCTCGTGGGTGTCGGTGAGGGCGCGGAGTTTGGCCATGAGTTCAGAGGTCTTCACCGTTTCGAGTGGAGAACAAATGAGCTTCAAGTCGTCCGTGGACGCCACCCCAGTGCGAACCCCGCCAACGTCCAATCCAATGAGTCGCGCCATGTGCCAAATGTAGCCATGTCGCCACAGGCTTGCAGGCTACCTTCGCGGCATGAATGCAGAATTGAAAACGCGGGTGGAGGCGGCGTGGGCCGACCGCACTTTGCTTCAACAGCAGGAGGCGAAGGACGCCATTGCTGAGGTGATGGCAGGCTTGGACGCAGGCGCGTTGCGTGTGGCGCAGCCCCTTGAGGACGGGACGTGGCAGGTGAACGAGTGGGTGAAGCAAGCGGTGCTGCTGAATTTCCCCATCCAAAAAATGGTCACCCAAGAGGTNGGTCCCTTCGAATTNCACGACAAGATGCCCTTGAAGAAAGGGTATGCGGCAGCAGGCGTCCGTGTGGTGCCCCACGCGGTGGTNCGGCACGGGGCGTTTGTCGCCAAGGATTGCATTTTGATGCCGTCGTACGTGAACCTCGGGGCCTATGTGGGGGAGCGAACCATGGTGGACACGTGGGCCACGGTGGGGTCGTGCGCCCAAATCGGGGCCGACGTGCACCTGAGTGGGGGGGTGGGCATTGGAGGTGTGCTTGAACCGCTTCAAGCGGCCCCCGTCATTGTGGAAGATGGGGCGTTCATCGGATCGCGTTGCATTGTGGTGGANGGCGTCCGTGTGGGGCGCGAGGCGGTCCTTGGTGCGAATGTGGTCCTAACGGCCAGCACCCCCATCTTGGACGTCCGAGGTCCAGAGCCTGTGGAGACNCGCGGTGCCATTCCGCCGAGGGCTGTNGTCATTCCAGGCACNCGTCCCAAGNCGTTCCCNGCAGGGACTTACCAAGTCCCATGCGCCCTCATCATCGGGGAGCGCAAGGAGAGCACCGACCGGAAGACCTCGTTGACCGAGGCCTTGCGTGAGCACGACGTCGCGGTCTGACCCCACCTGCACTACCTTTTCGCTGTGGTCAAGACGCGAAGCATTTTGTTCATCCAAACGGCGTTCCTCGGNGANGTGGTCCTGGCCACGTCCGCGTTGGAGGCGTGGCACAAGGCCCATCCTGAAGACCGCCTCGACGTGTTGGTTCGTCGTCCGATGGACGGGTTGTTTGAGGCCCATCCATTTGTGCGNCGGGTCCTGGCNTGGGACAANCGNCCNCGTCAGAAGGGACGNGACTGGNGGCGGCTCGTGCGCNACACCCGAAAGGCCAGGTACGACGTGGTGGTCAACCTTCANCGGCATGCCTCCTCCGGGGTCTTGACGGCCTTGAGCATGGCGCCNGTTCGGTTGGGNTACGCNAACAACCCTTTGGCATGGCGTTTCACCCACCGAATCCCCCACAAATGGGGNGACGGGACCCACGAGGTGGAGCGTCATCTCGGCTTGCTCGCCGCGTTCGATTCAGAGGCATTCAAGCAGGGCGGNGGCAACCCCAAATTGCACCCCNNCNAAGCNCACNGGGCAGANGCGGAGGNGCTNGGCGCNCGNGGGGCGNTGTTGGTCATGCCCGGNTCGCAATGGGCCACCAAGGCCTGGCCTGAAGGGCAATTCGCCAAATTGCTGGACCGCCTTCAAGGGCCGGTGCTGCTCATGGGGGCGCCGTCGGAGCACGACCTCTGCGCCCGCTTGGCCGAGGGCCGGGACAACGTGNNCAATTGCGCANGGACGCTTTCCTTGTTGGGGTTGGCGGCCGCTGTCGGCATGGCCCGGGGCGTGGTTGCAAACGACAGCGCACCGTTGCACGTGGCCTCCGCCATGGACACGCCCACCGTGGCGTTGTTTGCCAGCACGGTGCCCCGGTTTGGCTTTGGGCCACGTGCCTCCCGACACAGGGTGGTGGAGCCCACCCCGGAGTTGGCGTGTCGGCCCTGTGGCATGCACGGTCGGAAGCGTTGTCCGGAAGGCCATTTCCGCTGCGGTTGGGAGTTGTCCGTGGAGGAGGTGCACCAAGCGATTCAGGAGGTGTGCGCTGGGGATGAAGTGTGAATAAATCCAACCTGCTTCAGGGTGTTTCCGGGGGGCATCGTCGTCATCTTCGTGGTCCAACAATCGTATGATGCAGTTTATCGTATCCAGCAACCTTCTGCTCCGCCAGCTCCAAACGTTGAGCGGCGTCTTGAGCAACAGCAACACCTTGCCGATCCTCGACCATTTCTTGTTCGAGTTGTCCCCGGGCGAGTTGGCGATGACGGCCTCCGATTTGGAGACCACCATGTCGTCCAAAATGGAGGTGCGCACCGAGGACACCGGCGCCATCGCCGTGCCAGCGCGGATGCTGCTCGACATTTTGAAAGCGTTCCCAGACATCCCGTTGACGGTGAAGGTGGACCCTGCGACCCACGCGGTGGAGCTCACGAGCGACGCAGGCAAGTACAAGTTGACCGGCGCCAACGGCGACGAGTTCCCGCAATCGCCCGCGTTGGAGGGCGCTGTGGGGGTGGACATGGCTGCCAGCACGCTGGTCACTGCGATCAACCGCACGCTGTTTGCGGCGGGCAGCGACGACCTGCGTCCCGTGATGAGCGGCTTGTTCTTTGAGCTGTACTCCGACAACGTGAGGTTCGTGGCCACCGACGCGCACCGTTTGGTGCGTTACGCACGGACAGACGCTTCCGCGCCCGAAACGGCGTCCTTCATTGTGCCCAAGAAGCCATTGACCTTGCTGAAGAATGCGGCGTCCTCTGCCGAAGCGGTGAACATCTCTTTCACGGACAGCAACGCGTGCTTCACGTTCGACGACGTGGTGATCTTGTGCCGCTTGATTGAAGGGAAGTACCCCAACTACGAGGCGGTCATCCCCAAGGACAACCCCAACCGCATGACCATCAACCGCGTGGCCTTCTTGCAAGCCATTCGTCGTGCGGCCATCTTCGCCAACAAGACCACCCACCAAGTGCGCTTGCGCATCGCGGGCAGCGAATTAACGGTGAGCGCGGAGGATTTGGACTTCGCCAACGAGGCCACAGAACACCTCGCATGCAGCTACCTCGGCGAAGACATGGAAATCGGCTTCAACAGCAAGTTCTTGGTGGACATGCTCAACAACCTCGAGGCCGAGGAAGTCAACCTTGAGTTGAGCGCCCCCAACCGGGCGGGCATCATCCGTCCGAGCGAGCCTGAAGAGGCTGGTGAAGATGTCTTGATGCTGGTGATGCCTGTGATGCTCAACAGCTGATTGCCATCACGACGTGCTCGGCGGATCGAACGTCGGGACACCCGTGTTGGACTGAAATGAGGAGGAGGCTGCGGTCTGCTCCTCTTTTTCTTTTTGGGCCAACGTGTCCGGGTGGTCGGGGTGGGCGCGCATCCACCACTCGGGCAACGGCGCGTCCTCGGGCTCTTTTTCAAATTGGTAGGTGGGGTCCTGCGGCCCTTGACGCCGGTACAAGATGGCCAGCGCCACGCCCACAATCGCCCCGCTGAGGTGGCCCTCCCAACTGACGTGGTCGTCGATGGGCAACATCCACCAGACGATGCCCCCATAGAGGAACGCCACGGCCAAGCTCACCCTGAGCAACATGCGGTTGTTGCGAATGACCCCACTCATGAACAGGAAAGCCGCCAACCCGTAAATCAGTCCGCTGGCGCCGATGTGGTTGCCGTCCACGGCGAGCCCCCACAGCAGGAGGCCGCTGCACAAAAACAGCCACACCCAAACCCGGAGCGCAATGCTCCTGTAGAAGTAGAACAAGAACCCGTTGAGCGTGAAGAAGCTCATGGTGTTGTTCCACAGGTGTCCGAGGTCGCCGTGAAGGAAGGGGTAAGTGAAGATGCCGCGCAGCCCATCCCATTGGCGGGGGTGCATCCCGTGTTTGCGCCAGCCGAGCTCAAGCATTTCATTCAAGGCGTACACCCCCCAAATGGCCAGCAAAAACAACATGGTGAACCACAAGGCGTACGTGACCCGCATGCGGTCAGTGACCGTGCGTGAGGTGATGGGGGTGGAGGTGTTTGGGCTCACAAAATGGAAGATAGGGCGATTAACACAACCAGTGTGAAAACTGCGCTCGGGGTCTCCGACAGGGTGTGAAGGTGGCCGGTAGCTTTGGAGCAGACCTAACAATCTGCCAGAATGCAACCCAACGAAATTCACGCGCTGATTCAATTGCTCGACGACCCGGATGAGGGGGTGTACAAACATGTGAGGGAGCAGCTGTTGGCCCGCGGCACAGAAGTGTTGCCGGCCTTGCTCGAGTCCCGAGAGACCCACGCCCATTGCCCAGAACACGAGCGTCGCATGGACGAGTTGGTGGATGGATTGCACGGCGCATACGTGCATCAGGGCCTGCGGGACTGGTTTGACAGCGGGGCTGAGAGCGCCATCGAAGGCGCGTTGTGGGTGCACAAAGCAGCTGATCCGCTCTTGAACATGGATGAAGTGCGCGAAGCGTACGCCAAGCTCAAGCGGGACGTCTGGCTTGAACTGAACGAAGANTTCACGGCGCTCGAACAGGTGCGCATCCTGAACCACATCTTGTTNGACGCCGAAGGGTACACCAACGCGAAAAGCGGCCAGCCCGACCCCAANAANGCCCTCGTGGGCCATGTGCTCGGNGAAAAGAAAGGCAACCCGCTTGGTTTGGGNATCTTGTACTTGAGCTTGGCCCAAGATTTGAATTTGCCGATCCATGGGGTCAACCTTCCCAACCACTTCATCCTGTGCTACTGTGACGAGCACCATGTGCACCATGAATTGGCGGCGCCCGACAACCAAACGCCGGGCGGTGTGCTGTTCTACATCAACCCCTTCAGCCAGGGCACGGTGATCAACAAGGCCGAGGTGAGCGAGTTTTTGAGTCACCTGGAGTTGCCTGTGGACGAGAAAAACTGCGGCCCCTGTGGCAGCGTGGACATTGTGCGCCGCCTGATTGGCAACGTGGCGTATGGGTTTGAGCGCAACGGCTTCATCCGTCAAGCAGAGAAGATGCGCGAGTTGTTGCTGTTCGTGGAAAGCGGCGCCACAGAGACGTCCTCGACCGAGACGTCGACCGACGTGGACGACCACAACGACGACGCAGCGCTCGGCGGAACCCTCTGACCTTCAAACGCAAGAGAATGCAAAGGCGCGGTCGAACCGCGCCTTTTTGCGTTACTTTGGTCCAAACGACAAGCCATGTGGACAGAACGTGACAACCGACTTGTGCGGGAATTCCGGTTCAAGGATTTCCAAGAAGCCTTCACCTTCATGACGCGTGTGGCCTTTTTGGCCGAATCTCACGCCCACCATCCGACGATGGTGAACACGTTCAGTTACGTGCGCGTGGAGCTGCACACCCACGACGCCGGAGGGGTGGTGACCCGCAAGGACCACGAGCTTGCCCAAGACATCGACGCACTGCTCCAATAAGCGAAGTCTTGGAGACGAAAAAGCCACCCCTCGGGTGGCTTTTTTCATGCAGTGTGTCGAGCCTTTACTTGGTCTCGGCGGGGTTCACAAACGCCTTGATCTTCAAGATCGTTTGGGCGGGGTCTGTGTTGGCGTTGATGGTGACCGTCTTGGTCTGGTTGTTCTTCTTGCCCTTGGAGTTGAACTTGACTTCAATCTCACCCTGTGCGCCGGGAGCGATGGGGGTTTTGGGGCACTGAGGCACAGTGCATCCGCAGGAACCTTTGCACTTCTCGAGCAAAAGGGGCTCAGAGCCTGTGTTGGTGAACGAGAACACGTGGGTCACGGCGTCCCCTTCGTCCAAAGTTCCGAAGTCGTGCTCGTAGGTGTCGAAGACCATGGATGTGGTTGGGCCAGCAGGCGCTTGGGCCGCATCCTTGGCCGGGTCAAAGGCTTGGGGCTTGGCGTTGACCGCAGGCATGGCAGGCGTGGGCTTGTCTGAGCCGGTTATGGGCTTGGACTCCACGGCGGTGTTGCCGCCTTCGTTGCATGAAGCGAATCCGAGCGTCAACGCGGCCAGAATCACTGTGGTGAATGAAAAACGCATGTGTAGAAAGATTGATTTTGAGTCAAAAATACGGGGCCTTCTCAGAAGGTCTTGTGGGCCAAGTTCACAGACTTGAACGTGCCGTCGTTCAAAACGCGGATGGCCTCTTGGAGGCTCTCGTTCAAGCCGCCAATCACCCGGTAAAACGTCCGGCTGTTGTAGATGTTTCGGCCGTAGAAGGCCTTGAGCCTCATTTCAATGGCAGGCAACGAGCGTGCCCACTCGGCGTCGTCCACCTCCACGCCTTCCTCCACCACGAATGCCTTGAAGGCGGTCATCTCGTCTTGGGTGAAGGCCATGTTCTCCACGAAGTCGTCCTCCGACGCATGGCGCGCCTCCCAAGCATCTCGGTTGGCGTCCACCTCGGTGAGGGCGTATCGGCTGCACAGCCCTTTGCGCAAAATGCGGCTGAAGGTGGGGGAGTTGAAGGTGGTGTCGATGGGCACAAAGAGGTCTGGAAGGATGCCGCCCCCTCCATAAACGGGCCGGCCTTGAAGGCGTGTGGCGTGCATCAAGCTGTCGGGGAGCTCCAGACTGTCCAAGCTGAGCAGCTCGCCGCGCTCGTAGCGCTCAAACTTTTCTTTGCGGTACGCTTCGACGCCATCGTCATAGGGCTTTTGGATGCATCGTCCTGCCGGCGTGAAGTATTTCTGCACGGTCAGGCGCACGGCACTGCCGTCGGGCAACCGCATGGGGCGCTGGACCAAGCCCTTTCCAAAGCTGCGACGCCCCATCACCAAACCACGGTCCCAATCTTGCACGGCGCCCGACACGATTTCACTGGCGCTGGCCGACGCTTCGTCGATGAGCACCACGAGGCGCCCCTTTTCGAACAGCCCTTTGTATTGGGCGAAGGTGTCTTCGCGCTCGAAAGCCCGTCCTTCCGTGTACACGATGAGCTTGTCGCCGCTCAAGAACTCGTCGGACATGGCGATGGCCGTGCGGAGCATGCCGCCGCCGTTGCCTTGCAGGTCGAGGATGAGGTCTTTCATGCCCTGGTCCTTCAAGTCCTGCAGCGCCTCCCTGAACTCGTCCATGGTCGTCTTGGCAAATCGGCTGACCTTGACGTACCCCACCTTGCTGTCCACCATGTGGGCGGCGTCGATGCTGTAAATCGGAATCTTGTCCCGGACGATGTCGAAGGTGATGAGGTCAGGCTCTCCATCGCGTTTCACGCCCACCTGCACGACGGTGCCCTTGGGGCCCTTCAGCAGCTTCATGACGTCTTTGTTGGTGATGCCAATGCCGGCGACGTTCTCGCCGTCGACTTCCACAAAACGGTCACCTGAACGTATGCCGAGGCGTTCCGAAGGACCGCCGCTGATGGGAGACACCACCATGATCGTGTCCTTGAAAATGTTGAACTGCACNCCGATGCCTTCGAAGTTCCCGTTCAGGGGCTCGTCCGCCTGCTTGAGCTCCTCTGCNGAGAAATACACCGAGTGCGGGTCGAGGTCCTCGAGCATCTTCACGATGGCTTGCTCGGTGAGCGCTTGGACGTTCACGCTGTCGACNTACAACTGGCCGATGTAGCGCATCAGGGTCCCAAACTTTTGGGCCGCCTCCTGCGGGGTCATGTCGTCAGACGCGTTGGTTTGGGCCTGTGAGGAGGCGGGGACGAGCAGCGCCAAGAGGAGCGCCCAAACGGGCAGACGGGAAGTGCAAAAAGAAGAGGTCATGGGTTCGTGAAAATACAGGAGAGAAGCGCAAGTGAGGGTATCTTGGGGGCCATGATTGCAAAGGGAATTGAAGGAATTTGGCAAACCGCAAAATCCGCGGTGGGCTTGGCGTTGGGTCTGGTGGTTTGGAGCGGGGCGTGGGCCCAGGCGGAACTGGTGGTGAACACCCCAGATTTGTCGGAAGCGACCGCCATGGTGGAGGACCGCTCGGAAAAGGAGGGTAGGGACATGGTTGGCATCGTGCTGCCCGCCCAGGCCGATTTCTTTGAGTTGGCCGACCGCGCCGTCGTCGGTGGCCACGAGGTGTGGANGTTGACCGTGCGTGCGGAAGGCGCNNTGGGGGTGAACGTGTATTTCGACGCGTTCCACGTGCCTGCAGGCGCCGAGTTGTACTTCTCCTCGCCCGAATCCAAATTCGAGGAAACGTGGGTGAACGGTCCTGTCACTTCCATTGAAAACAACGACCACGGCCGTTGGGTCAACCGCGACGTGCCCGGAGACGAGGTGGTCATGACGTACCGCGCCCCAGTGGGACTCACCGAGGCCGCGACGCTGCAGATTTCAGGGGTCNGGTACTTCGCCCGCCACATGCGTTACCCCGAGCCATGGGCCTCGGCCATCGAGCGTGGCGGAGCGGAAGCGTGTCAGGTGAACGTGAACTGCCCTGAAGGCGACAGCTGGGAGTGCGAGAAATCGGCCGTCGTCCGGTTGCAGATCACCCAGAACGGAGGGGTCTACTTCTGTTCGGGCTCCATGGTCAACAACACCGCCTTGGATTGCAGACAGCTGTTGCTGAGCTCGTTCCACTGCGTCAACGACGTGGACGAGGACGAGTGGGCGTTCCTCCAGGTGCGTTTCAACTACCAAGGTGCCGAGTGTGCCTCGACGTCGTCCACGTTTGCCCCCCAGCGCACGGGGGTGATTCACTTGGGGGACAGCAACGACATCGCAGGCAACGGCAACATCAGCGGAAGCGACTTTGTGTTGGTGGAAGTGGAAGACAACATCCCCGATTCGTGGAACCCATTCTTCGCGGGGTGGGACGCCACAGGCTTCAGCGGCAACGAGGGGGTGGGCATCCATCACCCGTCCGGCGACCTGAAAAAGATCAGCAGCTTCAGCAATTCACTGTCCAACAGCAATGCGTATGCCATTGGGGCGCACTGGCGTGTGACGTGGTCGCCCACGGAGACGAACCACGGCGTGACGGAAGGCGGGTCTTCAGGCTCGCCCATTTTCGACGAAAACCACCGGATTTTGGGCACGCTGACCGGCGGGGCGTCGTTCTGCTCGTCGCCTTACGCTCCTGATTACTACGGCAAGATGAGCTACCACTGGGACGGCAGCAACCCCACGCCGGCCAGCCAAAAGTTGAATGTCCTGTTGGATCCCGCAGGCACAGGCGAGGAGCGTCTGGACGGCAGTTACCGCGACGTGGCGGAAGATGGCACCGTGACGTGCGACGCGTTTGACGCGTGCGAAGCCACCGCGGTGGAAGACGCGTTCTTGTCGGGCTTGACGGTGGCGCCCAACCCCACGACGGGTCGTATCGACGTGCACATCCCCGAGGGTCACGCCTTGGTCAAAGTGCAAATCTTCGACGCCATGGGCCGCATGTTGGAGGTGCAGGAAGGTGCGGCTGTGCTTGGACGACTTTCGCTGGATTTGCAGGCGTGGGGCGAGGGCATGCGCTACCTCACCTTGACCTCAGGGGAGGGCTGGAGCACCACCCGCAAGGTGCTCGTCAGCGGAGCCAAGTGAGTTGGTTGCGCTTCACGCGCGTCTTGAAAGCCCCAAACATGACCGTCACGTGGTCGCCTTGCACGGCCACGACATCCCCGCGTTCCTGACCGGTGCGGAGCCGCACGAGGGAGCCCACCACGATTTTGTCAGATTGGTGGTTGGGGCGTCGCTTCGCGGCTTTGGCCTTGGCTTTCTTGGAGGGTTTCTCGGCCTTGGCTTTTT
>PBWG01000070.1 GCA_002729115.1 Crocinitomicaceae bacterium
GAAGTCCCTGTGTGTCATGACTCGCCATTTCGGCCCCATCGACTCCAGCGTATTGAAGCATTCATTGAAAGCCATCTTGCCAAGGTCCAAAATGGCACCCGTCTCATCCCCTGAAAAGGAGTCTGGATACAAGGTGTTATACAACGCCAAGAGGTCGAGGAGGTCATCGATGCCGATGAAGCCATCCAAATTGCTATCGGGGTTGTAAGGCAGAGGATTGGGATACGTTTGGTCTTGCGCCAAAGCGCTCAAGCCAAAGAACATCACCCCTATCGCAAAAACTCTTCTCATGTCAGTCAATTTGGACATAAAAGATACGCACTCTCAGACCAACGACCTCAACCTTGGTTCAAGACAGGCATATCCTCCATGGTGAGAGTTGGGAGTTCTAGGTTTCTCAGATACCCAAGACTGACTGTCATGTTGCTGTGCCCCATCACTTGCTGCAGCTTGGTGAGTGAGCCTGTCCTTTGGAAGACATCGATGGCCCCTGTGTGCCTGAATGAATAGAGCGTTTGATTGTCTTCAATCAAGCTGGATTGCTCCTTGTACCTCGACCACAGCGTGCTGAAGTAATACCGGTTGTGTGGGGTCCTGGTACCGGTGAAGATGTTGTTCTCCCTCTCCCCTGCTTGGAGGTGTTGTGAGATGAGGGGAGATACAGGGACGATCCTGTTCCTCCCACTCTTGTTCCTTTTCCCAGGCAAAGAGATGAGTGTCAGATCCTCGTTGAAGTCACCCCACTTGAGTTGCCTGATCTCCTGATGCGGACGAAGCAAGCAGCCATACGTCAAAAGGCAACAGAGAAAGAGATTCTCGTTGAATGACCTGATGTCCTCCAGCACCTCAGAAACGTCTTCACAGGGCTTGTGAAGGCTTTGTTTGATCTTCTTGGGCCTGATTCCCCTGCATGGGTTTGAGAACTCGTGTGGCTCTAGAATGCTCCCTACAATGCTGCTGAGTCTTGCTCTCTCGTGATTGAAGTTGGAGGGGGTGGTTTGTCTGCCCAAGTAGTCCAAGATGGTCTTCTTGTTCAGCTTGCCCATGGTGAGTTCTTTCAACCCTTGTCCTTCCAGGTACCAGGCAAAGTCTTTGGCTGTTTTCCGAAGTTCCTTCTGGTAGATGTCTGAGAGGGTCCGTGATGGTGCATACACCATCAGAGACTCGAACAGGCTCAATTGAGAATTTTGATTGTCGGGGATCCAACCCTCGTCCAAGGCCTTCTTGAATCGGGTCAAGAGCTCTAGGGAAGCTTGGTGTTTAGCTTCCCCATACAAGCTGTTGGGTTTGATGTCACACCCCAAGCACTTCGCGTTGCTGAATCTGTAACGCTTGCCGTTGATGTAAAAGGAAATGAAATGGCGACCCTTGCTGTTCTGATTCAGCTTCAGGTTGGAGTAATGTGTGGTCCACTGCATGATGGCACATTTGGTGCCACACCATGGGTGTCAAAACCCCCAAACCCCAGCATTCCTCCATAGCTCAGCTGGTTAGAGCATCTGACTGTTAATCAGAGGGTCCTTGGTTCAAGTCCAAGTGGAGGAGCCCTGAAAGAAGCCCCACAACTGCGGGGCTTTTTTGTTGCCTGCTGGGATGAAGGCGTGCTTGACTGCATCTGGCTTAAGTTTAGAAACAACAAACCTCAACCTTCCAAGGCGAATGAATGCGATTGAAATCAGATTGGCGAGAAAAGAAGATGCCCGGTTTATTGCTCTGCTTGGGAGAACAACATTCACGGAAACGTTTGGACACTTTTTCAGAAATCAACAAGACTTGATCGACTATTACAATTCCACATTTTCAGTTCAAAAAATTGAAGCTGGAATTGAGAAGCCAAACAACCTTTTCTGGATCGACTTTGCAAACCGATTGCCTGTGGGATATGAAAAACGCAAGCTGCATTCCAACTCAGGGTTTGTTGACTCAAAGGAGGTTTGCCAACTGCAGAAAATCTACGTTTTGAAAGACTTTCTGTCCATGAAGATTGGATTGGGATTGCAAGATGCTCTTTTGGAGAAAGCCAAAGAGTTGAATTTCACTCAAATCTGGCTGTCCGTGCTGAACAGCAACGAAAGGGCCATCCGTTTTTACGAGAAAAGCGGATTTGAACAAGTCGGCAACCACGACTTCCAAATTGAAAAAGAAAACTTCGAGTTCATTTCAATGAATAAAGAACTGTAGAAGCACAGACTGCAAAAGCAACTCCCGGGCGTGGCAAATTGCGCGCGCCGTGCCATCTTACGTTCATGACAAGAAAAAACAAGCCAGACATGACCTACCTGGCCATTCGATTCTCGTTGGAGTTTGTGGTGGTGGTGCTGGGGATCAGCTTCTCTTTCTGGGTGAACGAGTGGAGTGAGGAGCGTGAGGCGATTCGTCAAAGGACCACAGACGCGGCTGAGCTTGTTGACGACCTGATCATTGATGGGTCACGCATCGACAGGGTGCTTGGCGCCATCCAACAAGGCAAAATCAACACATCTCGAATCATGAGAAACCATCGGCTCATGAGGGAGGGGGTTTTGGATTATGCCGCGTTTGCAGACAGCCTCTACACCATTGGTTACGCCTACAGGCCCGCCACATTTTTCATGAACGACGGGACGTACAAATCGCTCATCAACAATGCCCGACTTCAGGGGTTTTCAAGCGAGCACCAGCGGCAAATCAAAGGTTATTACGAATACGTATTTAAACGGGTGGACGACCACAACGAATTGGTGGACGACATTGGATTCAACTACCCCATCAATCACCACCCCATGACACTGCTCACCGAAGAAGATTATTTTGGAGAAAGCACCGGCAAAGAGTTGTGTGAGAGGTCAACCGCCATCGCATACTTGATGATCCCTGAGGTCCGGCGCTCCTACGAAGACATCCAATTCTACAACGCCACCATCGCGCTGAGAAATCGCGTGTTTGTTCATGAAGACCAAATCGCATTGTTCAACGACATGCGACTGGCGCTTATCGACAGGCTTGTGGAGTTGACCCAATCCATTCCCGAATGAACCCTTTTACCAGCCGAACCTCAACCTACCTGGCCATTCGATACTCTTTGGAATTTGTGGTGGTGGTGGCGGGCATCACCGTGTCTTTTTGGTTCAACGAGTGGAACGAACACCAGCAAGAGTTGACTTACCAAGCCAAAGACGCCAAAGATTTATTGCAAGACCTTCGGTCCGACCTCGCCAGATTGGATCAAGTGGCGCGAGATGTTGAGGTCGGTTTGATGCGAACTGAAAAGATTGAGGTGTTTTGTCGGCTCCTGCAACAAGATGCCATGTCCTACACCCAGTTTGCAGACAGTCTGGTCCAAATTGGANCTCCNTACAGNTGGAGGACNTTTTTCATGAACGACGGCACCTACAAAACCCTTCTAAACAACGGACGACTGCAGAACTTTCCGAGTGAAATCGAAGACGCCATCAAGGAGTATTATGAGTATGTGTCGAAGCGCGTTCGGGACAACAACGTCATTGTCGACAANGTGTCTTTGAATTACTATCTCGATCACCATCCGATGTGTCTGCTTTTGGCTGAAAAGAGTCAAAGGGTGGCTTTCATGAACACCCCTGGAATTCAATCCAAATACGAGTCCATCGATTTCTACACCAACACAATTGGGCTTCGAAACAGAATCTTCGCGCACGGCAACCAACTGAAAGAATATGTGGCAATCCGCACAACTGCAGATTCGCTGCTGTCTGGTTTTTTAGCGGATCACCAAACACCTTAAAGCGCGCATGTTGTTGCGTGGGGCTCGTCTGTTAGTGGACTTCNNCCAAACACAGGTCGCGCANCCNNTGGAATTCGCCCTGCAGNAACTGCAGTTCCTTGATGTAATTGCGGATGCACGCCCGGGCCTCGATGACATCGGCGCGCAACGCGTTGCCCCNCAAATAGGCGTCGTTGCCCTCGTAAGTCAACACCCAAACGTCTTGCGGGCCTTTTCCCCAGGTGTCGTCCAACAAAAACTCCTTGGTCAAGCGCCTGTTGAACGGCAAGAAGAATTGATCGTACTCGAGCGCGTGCACCGCATGGCGCCTCAGGTCTTCGTTGTAGAGGCGGAAAAGCCCTGATTTCAATTCGTGGTTCTCGATCAACTCCACCAAGTCGGACGACACGATTTGGTTGAACACCCCCTCTTGGGGGAAAAAGGACCGAAGCGCCCTGCCCACGTGAGACAAGCACACCATGGCCGAGTCCTCTTGGCCGACCCAGCTCGACCTTTTGTCCAAAAACGCGTTGGCATGCCTGAGGGATTCCGATTGCAGGGCCACAAACGACTCAATCTGCTCAAGGTCGTCCTGCATCACCCGCACGAGTTGCTCCAGGGCCTCATTCTTCATCNCGCGGTCGGCCGATTCGTCNTGCAATTCTTGAACNTGNAACGANATGAACACCCCGAGCACAATGACCACAAACTCGAGGCCGTACCTCAAAGCGAGTTCTTTCCGGAAAGACGGTCTCACGGGGGTGTTGGTCATGCGTCTGAATTCTTGTTCATGGGGCAAACCTGCTCAGGGGCTTGGTCGAATCCAGGTCTGTGTCGTGGGGGAGTTCCTTCTCNATCAATTCNATCANCAGCATGTCCCGGTCAATGAAGTTCAACACAAAGGGGATGTAGAACTCGCACATCGCGGCCATGATGCCAATGGTGTTGAGTTCCTGCGTGGACAGCGGTTGTGCATGCACGTAAGTGCTGTATCTGCCGTGTGGATACCCTTGAAACAGAACTTCCCCCACGGGTGTCTTTCCACACTTCTCCGCAACCAAANCGGCCACCGCTTTTTCCGCCTCGATGATCTTGTCTTCCTGCTTCTTGAACGCCTTGTTGCCCGCCGTCCGTTCCTGCAGCACAGAGACCAACTGGTCGCTCTCGATCAACTCGATGAGCCCAGAGTTTCGGAGGGTCAAATACTCCTCGTCGTTGGCCAAAAAAATGGTGGAGGANCGGGACAGNGCNGTCAAATAATACCCCAAGGAATCCTTGTCGGACGCGTGCANCTCGTCGCCNCGCTGGACAAGGTGNTCGTAATACTCCAGNGCCTTCCCAATTTTCAACGCGTTCAGTTTGTAGTCGTCGATGTCCGTGCGGATGTTGAAGACCAGCCGCTTCAACGATTGGTTCTTCAGGTCCACCCGGTATTGAAGNTCGTTTCGATCCTCGATGTAAAACGTCATCAAGAGTCCAGTCACAAGCACCACGAACTCCAGGATGGACCTGGGCAGCATGGATTTGAATCCCGCAGGGTTGGGTTGGGGTTGACGCATGGTTGGGCTTAAATCGCTGTGTCAAGGCTTTCCACGCGAATGTATTTGTCCAACCACCCCAAGTGCTCCTTGACAAGGCTGTCCCTCGGCACGTAGTGGCCGGAAGGATAGACATAGTGCTTCTTGTCCACTTCTGCGGTCCCAATCAGCTCGAACATTGGTTTTTGAGAGGTTTCAAGCGGGAAAAACATGTCGTATTTGCCGTTCAACATGAGCAGCGGACACGTCACCCTCGGAGAAAACAAATACGCCTCCACGTTCTTTTTGGAGGGTTGGAAACAAAGGCCTGCCACATACAACACCGCCGCATTCACTCGGTCGTCGATGGCGAGCAGCGTGTTGCCCATGTACCCGCCCCAACTCGTGCCGTAATAGGACAGGGTGCCCGGAATCATGTCTTCGAGGGTGTCGATGTANTCGATNGTCTTCTTGAATTCTNGTCCCCACGCCAGCACGTGATCTGCATAGGATTGGGATTNGTTGGGGTAGTGGCTCTTGATCTCGTCCCGCTTCTCATACGTGCTTGAATACACGGGNTGGAACACCGCGTATCCTTCAGCCAGCAGGTGTCTGAANATGAATTCCCCTGATTTCACNAGCACGTCTGTGCTGGTCGTGTTGATGGANCCCGCCCCAGGGAAATAAATGATGGGTTTGTACTGGCCTTGGTGTTTGGAGTCGCGAAAGACGTAGACTGGAAGGGTTCTGTCGGCATCGGCGGTGACATCTTCCAAATCCACACGGTCCACAACCGTGGTGCCCAACATGGGNAAATCAACTCCTGAAACCACGGGGTTCANCGTCTTGTGGTAGTCNTCAAANGGCGCTCGGTACACNGCAAACACCTCATCAGACACCGATGGCAGGGACATGATGTCCCTCTCCTCTCCAAAATCAATGGCCGCCCTCGAGGAAGCAAACCTATCTCCCTCCAACAGGTTCTTCACCAACCTCACNCCNTTGCCTTTGCGCCTGTCCAGCGCCGGTTGGCTGTAAAACAAGTTGAACGAGTAATCCTCGTCCAAGTAACAGCCGCCCAAAACCGCCTTGCCTCCGTCGCCAGAACTGTTGGACGCCCACTCCCTCACGTTTCCTGCGATGTCCAGAAGTCCGTGCTGATTTTCGGTCTCCTCGTCTCCAACAACTTGAAGTTGGTTTTTGGAAAAGTTGCTTTGGGGCACAAACTGGTCGGAAGACCACAGGCTCGCGGCGACGCTCCATTGGTAGGTCGACGGAAGGGCCATCCCTTTGAACCGCGCAAAGGCCGAGGCCTCAAACCATGAAATGCCTGTGACGGGGTAATTTTTCTGACCCCTTGGGTAGTTGGAGTATTTCCAATGTGCCGGACCGGGAGAGTTTGTTTCGTCCACAAACTTCGAGAGCAGGTCTTCACAACTGTATTTCACCCCACCCAAGACCACGGGGCAATCCCAGAGCGCCGTGTCTGAATAGGATTCAGAATTCAGAAACAACGCGTATTCCTGGTTGGTCGCCTCCTTCTTCGAAATCAAGAAGGGGGGGTATTCCTTGAGCCCGATGTGGTCCAATCCCGGGAAACGCAGCCTNGANTTCGCGCCCACGAACGTGACCATCCCGGGNGAATCCGANCCTGTCGCNTCTGTNGGCANAATGAANTCGTTGTTGCCGTTTTCCAGNGAATANGCNCTTGTGTTGGTTTNATAGCTGCNGCCTGCCACATCGAANCTCATGGCCAANGAGGCGCTGGGCATGTCNAGTTGAAGCANGGGGGTTTTCCCGAGCTTCACCCACGGTCCTTCTTCCGGGAATCGGAATCGGAAGTACACATCAACGCCCTCCGTGTTCGTGAGAATGTCCACCCGCCTTGTGACTTTCTTGAGGTAGTTCCTCAGAAACTCGTTTTCTTCTGCCTCAAGGGCTGCTGTGCACTTTTCGTAAACCGTACGCACGTCACCTTGCCCGAGCGCTTCTTCAATCTCTGGCAACACGTCTTCTAAAATCATCTCGTGCGGATTGTCCTTGGTGACGTAAAAAAACGAGAGAATCAAGACCAGGANCAGCAGCNCCCAATTCAATGGGGTGACCCGGCGAGAAGACTTCTCTTTTGCCGCCGACCGACTCGGCGACGACGTGTTTTGAGCCGCTCCCAAATAGGCCCACGAACCCAGGCGAATCGCAAGGACCAGCGCCATCGTGGCGAACAGCGCAGAGGAAGGAACCGAGATGTCGAACCGGTCTTCGACAATGCCCGCAGCCTCAAATAGGGAGATGACAAACAGCGTGTAACCAGAAAAGAACGATGTGTATCGATTCATCATGTGGGCTTACGGTTTGAGGTAGGTGTCCAACCACCCCAAGTGCTCCTTGACAAGGCTGTCCCTNGGCACNTAGTGGCCTGAGGGGAACACGTAGTGCCTTTTGTCGGCCTCGGGGGTGGCGAGGAATTCGAACATCGGTTTTTGGGACGTTTCGAGGGGGAAAAACACATCGTACTTCCCNTTCAGCATGAGGACGGGACACGTCACCCTTTGTGTGAAGTTGTGGGCCTCNACCTCGGGTTCCGACGCCTGAAAACACAGGCCTGCCACATTNAACACAGCGGCCTCGATCCTGTCGTCGATGGCCAANAGNATGTTNGCCATGAACCCTCCCCANCTGACNCCNTAATACGACACCGCNTCCGACAACAAATCGTCTCGGCTGAACACGTAATCGAGGGTTTTCTTGTACTCCTTCCCCCACGCCAAAACGTGGTCTGTGTAGAATTCGGTCATCTCGGGATAATCGCTCTTAAGCTTATCCTCCTTTTCGTAGGTGCTTGTGTAGATGGGATGGACAAGGGCGTACCCGTTGGCATAGAGGTAGTCCAGGTCTGCGGCCCTGTTTTTCAGCATCACCGACGTGTTCGTCATGTGAATGGCCCCAGAGCCTGGGAAAAAAACCACCGGCTTGTACGGCGGGGGCTGAAGCGAGTCATAAAAGACATACAACGGGAACACCTCTCCGCTGCCCTCGTCGATGTCGGCCAATTCCACGCGCTCCACCACCACACTTCCTGCGCTTGGAACCTTGGCCCGNGACACCACGGGGTGCAGGGGTTTGTGGTAATTGTCAAACTCTGCGCGGTAGATGCCGAATACGTCGTCGCTGATTTTTGGGGAGGCCCTGAAGTCCCTGGCTTCGACAAAAACTGGCGAGAACGATTCTGCGTAAGCCGCGCCCCCGTCCAACACGCGCGCCACCCGAAAACCGTTGCCTGAGCTCCGATCCATGGCATGTTGGCTGGAATAGTCGTTGAACGAATAGTCGTCGTCCAAGTAACACCCCCCCAGAATGGCCCGCTCTTCCCCAGAAGCCTTGTTGTGCACCCACTCCCTCACGTTGCCCGCCATGTCAAAGAGTCCTTGAGGATTCAGGGAAGATGAGTCCCCCACGTCTTGAAGTTGGTTCTTGGAAAAGTTGCTCTTGGGCACAAACCGGCTCGCGCCGCTCAAGCTTGCGGAACTNGCCCACTGATGAACNGTGGGCAAGCTTTGGCCGCTCCACTTGGCGTAGGCGTCTGCCTCGTACCACGACACCCCGGACACGGGGTGTTGCTCTTGTCCGCGCAACGGCTTGCTGTAGCTCCATGTGGACGGCCCGGGCTTGCCTGACTTGTCCACCATCGCAGCACGCAGCCTCTCACAGCTCCACTCCTCGCCGTGAATGATCGTAGGGCAATCCCACAACGAATCTTGGGTGTAGCCGCCCGCGTGGACAAACTCGAGGTACTCCTGGTTGGTCACCTCCCTTTTGGCCAATTCAAACGGCGCAAATTCCACGTGGTCGAGGTGNTCCANCCCAGGAAAGCTCAACCGGGANTTGGCCCCCATCTTTTGGACATACTCCGCACTTGGTTCNTCGGTTCCTGGGGGTGGCAAGATGAATTTGTTGCTTCCCTCNAAGATGTAATAGGGNTGTGTCCANGTNGTGTGCTCCTCCCCNCCNCTNTCAAACTTCAACTGAATGTAGGCGTATGGAAGNCGGACGTCGGTCACCGGGGTGACGCCCAACTCGTACCATGTTTCCAAGGTGTCTTGGTAAAACCGNAACGACACGTTGGCCCCGTCCACNTTGGCCAACACNTCNCCTCGTGAGGTCACTTTGTCCAAATAGCTCTCAAACANNGGGNTGTTCGTCTTGCGGTGCAACTCACGCGCGGTGGTGTACACTTGAAACACGTCTTCCCTCTCCAGGGCCGCCTCCATCCTTGGCAGGGCTTCCTCCAGGATGACTTCCGAATCGTCTTGACCGACCATGTAAAACACCACCAACCCCACCACACANGCCCCAAGGACNANNTTGAGCCCTTTGGACACGTTGTTCGAAGGTTGGTTGGCGCCCTCTTTCTGCTTGTCTTGAATTTGCCCGCGGGCCTGAGACCAAAGCCACGCCCAAGAGGCCAGCCTCAGGAAAAGCACCCCCAATGTGATCGCCACCAACCACGACGAGTCGACAGACACGTCGAATCGATCTTCCACAATGGACGCCGCCTCGAACAGGGTGATTGTGAATACAATGAACCCCGACAGGAACCTGCCGTACTGGTTGTTCTGAAACATGACGGAGGGGTTACGACAACCGCTTCACCACACCGGCCAACCACTCGGCTTCCGTGGGTGCNAACTCTCCGTCNGANTTGAGCAGCTCTTGAACCGCGCNCAACACCTCTTTTTTCAGCCCTGAATCCANCTGNTTCAACACTTCGTACATGCTGTNTTGGCTGAGCTTCTGTGCGGCTTTTTTGTGTGCCACGCTGATCTCCTCAAACATGGCTTCACCCTCGTCTCCGGTCACTTTGCCGTCCGACTTCGCCGCCTCCACAATGAGTTTGGTGAACGCCACCTTCTGCTCCTCGGTGGCCATGAGCAACCAAGCCTTCTTGATCTGACTTGTCACAAGTTTGGAGCGCCAAGCCCCGGGAGCCAGGCGACGCCAAAAAAGGATGATGAAAAACACGATGCCTGCTGTGAGCATCAACACAAGGTCTCCGGCGGTGGGATTGTACACATCCCCAGTGGCTTGNAAAAAAATCATGGTCGNANGGTTGGTGGGGNAGAAAGTACACAAAACAAATGGGGTTTTGCNTCGANGAAGGATAACGTGCTTTTGAGAATGCATAAGGTGCGTTTTTTNGGGATAAGCTGCCAGCGACAAGGTGTCGTGTTTTCTTGGTTTCTTTGGGNATGCGACCNACACCACGAACCCTCGCCATCCTCTTGTTNGGCCTTGCCGGCATCTTGCTNGGTGTCACCTTCAAGCTCAANCACCTNATGGGCGCCCACACCTTGTTCAACGTCGGAGTCGTCCTGACAACCCTGGGCGTCGGCTTGTGGGTGATTCAACTGGTTCGAGGGCGGGTCGAATGATTCGCTTGACGTTGGTCTCGGTTGTGGGGGTGTTGTGGGGTGCATCCTCGCTCTGTGCCCAATTGTGTGGCCAAGACTACGACGCCCAGGTGGCGGCCATACACGCCCGTGCAGACCAGTTGAAGGATGAACAACCCCGGCTCGTGCTGCTTGGCAGTTCATCCTTTCGGTTTTGGCCATCCACAGANACGGTGTTCAGCCATTTCGAGGTGGTGAACGCTGGGTTCGGNGGGTCNTGTTTTCAGGACGCGTGGCGGTTGCGCGACACGTTGGTCTACGCNTTGNATCCTGACNTGCTTTTGATTTACGAAGGAGACAACGACTTGCACGACNGCGTCCCCATNGACGANATCGTGACGACCGCATCCGCGNTNCTGCAGGAGGTGTTGTTGAGGATGCCAGACCTTGAGGTGGTNGTCGTTGCTCCGAAGGCGTCACCCGCCAGGTACCANCTCAAAGNTGAATACCTCGAGCTCAACGCTNCCCTTCGTTTNTTGGCCATGGACCNCGGCGCCCATTGGGTGGATTTNTGGGACGTCCAACACCGAGACGACGGAACATTGAGGGACGAGTTGTTCATCGCGGACCGGCTCCACCTCAACGACGAAGGGTACNAAGTGTGGGTGCGCGAATTGCGNCGNCTNCTTCCNTGGTTGGACCCTGCCCAACCCTGAAGGCNCGNTNAGAGCAGGTTGATGCGGCTGGCCAAGGTGTCCTTGTACGAGCCGCCGACAGGGATTTCCTTTTCGATGCCCTCCACGGTGATGTTGCCGTGCTTCATGCTCTCGATGGCATGNAGGTTCACGATGTANCTCCGGTGGATGCGAATGAAGCGNGGGTCGGAAAGTTTGCGCTCCACCTCTTTCATGGTGCTGTGGATGGTGTANGCCTCCGCCCGGGTGTGNACCACCACGTAATCTTTCAGCGCTTCCACNAACAACAAATCCTCNTGCTTAACNCGCATCANGCGGCTGCGGTTCTTCACGAAGATCACTTCCGCNTCTTCCTTGTGCTCGGCCATNGTNCGCAGGAANTCGGCCTCCGTCTTCAACTCCAACTCCTTGCTGTGCTTGTGCAAGGCCATCTCCACNGCGGTTTGGATGTCAACCTCCTTGAANGGCTTGAGGATGTANCCGTGNGGTTCCGCGTGCTTGGCTTTGGACANGGTGTTCTCGTCGGCGTAGGCGGTCAAGAACACCACGGGAATGTCCATGTGCTTCTTGATCTCCCCCGCGGCCTCGATGCCTGTCATGTCGCCCTTGATCATGATGTCCATCAACGCGAGGTCGGGCTTGTGCTTTTTGGCCAGCTCGATGGCNTTGTCGCCGTTGTCCGCCGTGGCCACCACGTTGTACCCCAGCTTGTTCAAGCACCGCTCGATGTCTTTGCGAACAATGCTCTCGTCTTCCGTCACCAAAATGTCGATGGCCATGGTCTTGAATCTTCGTTGTGAATGGTTTACCGCACGACGAAACGTCACTTGGTTGGAGTAAATCTAACCAAAAAGCTGCACCCCTTTCGCCCTTCGTTGGTGCTGGTTACCACCAATTCCCCGTCGATTTGTTCTGTCAACGCCTGGACCAAATACACCCCCAATGAATCGTTTTTGGCAAAGTCCATGTCTGGCGGCAACCCCACCCCTTCGTCGCTCACCTCGAGCTCCACTTGACCGTCGNCCACGTTCTGGAACCTCAACGTAATCACCCCGCGGNCCACCTCAGGGTACGCGTATTTCAACGCGTTGGAGACAAGCTCGTTGGTGATGAGTCCACAAGGAATGGCTTGGTCCAAGCTGAGGAGCACCTCGTCGAATTGGGTCTCCAAGATGATCTCGCACNCNGCCCGTGCGTAGCTCTGGGTGAGGTTGGTGCTCAACCGNTGGAGNTANTCCGANAAGCTGATGTTNGCNAAGTCCGTGTCNCGGTACAACGACTCGTGGATGAAGCTC
>PBWG01000071.1 GCA_002729115.1 Crocinitomicaceae bacterium
CTACCTTGACATGGTAGAGGTCACTGGTTCGAGTCCAGTATTGCCCACCAAGCCCAAAGCGAAAAGCCCCGCCCTTCCGCGGGGTTTTTTTGTGCCTGACGCTGCCCCAGGAATCTGGGGATTTGGATGGCATCGAAGGATTGACGTCTTTCGAGGTTTGAGAACATTCTGAACCCGATCCCGAATTCACGTGCCGAAGTCTTCCCTGTTGTCTGAGCTGACCATTGTGCCCTTTTCTGCGGAACATGGCGAGGCGTTTTTTGAGCTGAACCGGGCGTGGCTGGAAGCTTCGTTTTTGATTGAGCCCTACGACCTGAAGGTCCTCAAGCAACCGAAGGAGATGATCTTGGACCATGGAGGGTCAATTTTCATGGGGGTCCTGAAGGGCGAAGCGGTGGCCACCTTCGCGCTGACGCCGCAGGGGCAAGGGGTGGTGGAGCTGAACAAAATGGCGGTGCGGGAAGACTTGCGGTCGCAAGGCATTGGGAAGGCATTGATGCATTTTGCATTGAGGGCGTGTAAGGCGCAAGGCCTGCTCGTGGTGGAGCTGTACTCTCACACCAAATTGAAGAGCGCCCTTCACATCTATCGGAAGTTTGGCTTCACCGACATCGCCCTCCCAGAAGACTGCGTGTACGACCGCGCCAACGTTCGAATGCGCCTTGTCTTGGATTCCGCCACCACTGAAACACCATGAACGCAGTCACCTCCACCCAACTCATTGACGTTTCTGCCCCAACCCTCTGGGCGGCCATCACGTCAGACCGCCACCTTGAAGCGTGCCATCCCTACATCCAGAAGCACACCAAGAACACCTCAACCTCAGGATTGTCGGACGTCATCACCTACCTCAACGGCGTCACGTTTTCCCGCGAATCGACGGCTTGGATGGACGGCGTCGGGTACGACTTGAAAGTCGGCAAGGCCTCTGAGCCCAAGAACGAGGTCGCTTGGCGCATCGAAGCCGTCAGCCCCACCTCATGCAAGCTCTCAATCTCTGTGACGCCTCGGGCGGTGGAGAAGCTCCCCAAATTGGCCCGTGGACTGGCATTGGTGGTGTTCGTGCGGCGCCACGTGAGGCGCTACCTCAATGCCGTGACAAGGGGCATCAAAGTCTGGATGGAAACGGGCAAGCCGATTGACAAAACCGCGTTTCCACGGCACCCTTGGTTTTGTCCTTGAACCAGGTTGAAGCGTTCAGAGGCAAGCGTTCCCAAACGCAGAAATGACGGCGAGAACGTCGGTCACGCTGACCGCCCCATCTCCGTCCACGTCTCCTGTACATCCTGACATGCACCCAAACTCCCCGAGCACTTCGAGGATGTCCCCCACCCCCACCGACAGGTCGTTGTCCACGTCTTCGGGGCAAGAACTCGACCCTGCCGGGTTGCTGCCGTTGAGCACTTTCATCACGCCAACCTCCGTGTCTCCTCCCGCATCGGTGTCGTTGAATATGACGTAACCGCCCTCCACGAGCGCGCCATATTCCGTGGCCGAGTTCACGTTGCCGTGGCTGAACACGTCGCTCCTCAAGACATCTCCTGCGACATCCACGGCAAGCACCCAACCCACCCACACGTCGGAAGAAGGAAAAGGCGGGTTGATCGCGCTGTAGTTGCTTTCGTCGCCACTTCCACCAAACATGTACACCCCGTCCGAGCCCACTTCGATGCCGTAGAGTTCATTTCGGATTTGAGACAGGCTGTAGCCCCGCGGGTTGGCGTAATGCTTCAACCATTCCACGTCCGCCTCAAGGTTGAGGCGAATGCAGGTGTAATCAAACGGATCGCCGGCCCCAGACCTCGGGGTGTGGCCTCCATAGTACAAGTCGTTGTTGGATCCGTTGGCCAAATCGTAGGGGATGACGTCCACCGTGCCCGGCAGCACCTCCGTCCACAGCACGTTGCCATCGGCCGTTCTTTTTGTGATGGACAACCCTTCGTCGTACATGACTCCGGCGCTGTACAACGACCCGTCAGAGCCTTGCGCCGTGGCCAGGGCGTATTCAGATTGGCCGTTCACCGATTCCCACACGACCTCTCCATCGCTGGGGTCGACCTTCATGACAACCGCACTTCCTGCGTAGACCACGAAAATGGTGTCGGACTCGTCGCCTTGAACAAACCCTGAGGCCAAGATCATGCCGTCTTGCGCCACGGCGACTGTCCTGAGGCCATCGAACTGCCCCCCTCCCCCGGCGTAGTCGTACACGCGGTCCCACATCACGCTTCCGTCCAATCCGTTGAGCCTCGTCAACCAACGCTCTTGACTGCCCCCCGTCCCTCCTGAAACGATGTAGTCAGGATGTCCATCTCCATCCACTTCACACACCCCAAAGCCCACCCGTCCGTTGATGGTGACGGCCCACATTTGCTCGCCATTGGCGCCATCGGCTTTGACAATTCGGGCTTTGTTGTTGGGCATGGACACCGCGATGCAGTGGCCTTGCGAGTCCACCATCCCACGGTTCACCTTGCCCGACGGACCGCTGGTGTACACCGCTTCCCATGCAATGTCTGCGTTGTAATTCGACTCGCTCGGGACCGTTTGGGCACTGACAGTCCACACCGCAAGGGCCACCAAAAATGCTGCACACTTTTTCATCGTTCTCATTGCTTGACACTCTTTTCCAGCAAGTTATGCCTTGCGAACATCTCTTCAAAACGTGCGGTGGAGCTCGCACCGGTTGTAGGCCGCCACGGCCGCGGCGACTTCTTGACGGACTTTGGCCTCGCGCTCAGCGGCCCACGTCATGAACAGCCCCCCAACAGCGGCATGGGCCGTGCCCACAGCCCGGGCGTCTTCGAGACGGAGCGCGCCAACGATGGATTCGGCGAGGCCGAGGTTGGCAAGGATGAAGCTTCGGACGCGTAGGCGTCTGGCGTGTTCAAAACGGTCGCGGGCTTCCCAACAGGCGTCGCACAGGTCGACGGCGCGGGAGGGGCGGTAGGTTTGGCCGTCGAGGATGACTTTGGAGCCGTCCGTGAACCAACCTTTTTTCACGGACATGTAGCCGGGCAAATTCTGCTGTGCGCTGCACGGCGCGGGACACACCAAGGACCACACCAGCGCCCCCACCGTCAGGGTTGTGAACATCCAGCCGGTGGCGGGGAGGTGAGGGGCGGTTCTCATGGCAGGCGTTTGGGGGTGAGTTTTGCCAAGATAAATGACGTCCATGACCCCCACCCTTCACCACGCAGGCTTGCTGTTGCTTCGCACGTTGCCTTCCGCCATCATGATGACCCATGGCTGGCCCAAATTCCTGCGCCTCGTCGAACAAATCGGCACCGAATCGGGCGTCAAGTTCTTCGATTTCATGGGCTTGGGCCCCGAGGTTTCGTTGACCTTGACGGTGCTTGCCGAGCTCGTGGCGCCGGCCATGATGATTGTGGGATTCAAGACGCGCTTGGCCGCCATTCCCGCGGCGTTCACCATGGGTGTGGCGGCGTTTGTGGTGCACGGAAGCGACCCCCTGGGCGACAAGGAACTCGCGCTGCTCTACCTGGTGTGCTTTGGGGCCGTGGGCGCGTTGGGGGCCGGCAAGTGGAGCCTTGACGCGGTGCTCAAGCGCCGGTGACCTCCCGTGAAAAGCAACTTATGTGACGCAAATGCGTCTGACTTTCAAGGGTTGAGGTGGTGCGAGAAGGCACCGTCTGCCGTATCTTTTAAGTCCTGACTCTCTTACATGCTCCTTCAAATTGAATTTTCCTTGACCCCTGTTGTGTCCCGTTGGACCGCCTTGTGGGTGTTGACGCTGGGCTCGTTTGCGGCCTGGGGCCAACCCACCCCTCCAGGGGATTTGTACTTGGAAGAGCTGCGGGGGTGGCTGAAGAGCAATTGGTACGACGGCGAACACGACGCCTTGGGATACAACGAAGGACGGCGACAGATGTACGGGTACACCGACATCCTGAGCAACGGCAACGTGGAGTGCATCTACACGGGCTTCCAACAGGCTGGTGGGTACGTCACCTATCCCAACCCCATCAATGCCGAGCACATCGTGCCCCAAAGCTTTTTTGGGAGCAGCGAGCCCATGCGCAGCGACATCTACATCCTGCGCCCATGCCACGGAAGTGCCAACAGCTCCCGAAGCAACGATCCCTTTGGAGAAGTCAACAACAGCCAGGCCCAATGGTACGGAGTGAATGGCAACAGCTACACCTCCACGAGCAACGAGCCTGCAAACAGCGCCAATTGGTCGGAAGGATCAAGCGGCTTGTGGGAGCCCCGTGAATCCAAGAAGGGCGACGTGGCCCGTGCGGTGTTCTACTACTACACCATGTACCCCGACGAAGGCACGGCCATTTCCGCATGTGGAGACCTGAACACGCTCTTCGAGTGGCATGAGAACGACCCGCCTGACGCGGCAGAAATCAGCCGCAACACGAAAATCAACCTCGTGCAAGGCAACAAGAATCCGTACGTGGAGCATCCAGAGTTGGTGTACCTCGCATGGGTGTACGACGGCACGCCTGTCGACACAGAAGGCCCCAGCTTCGCGGGCACCTCGGCCACGGTGAACATCGCGTGCGGCAGCGTGCCGGGCGCATTGGCCGACCCCACCGACGACTGCGGGGTGGCCTCCTTGACCTACGAAGACACCTTCAGCGGAAGCGGCGGCTGCACAGGCAGCAGCGGCATCCTGAGGACGTACACGGCGGTGGACGGGTGTGGGAACACGAGCACATTCGTGCAAGAACTCCTGTACGTGGACGTGGAAGCGCCTGAGTTTGTGTTCGTGCCCGCGGATTTGACCATTGGGTGCGACGACGGAGACATTCCCTTAGAATCGGCGACCGCGGAAGACGCCTGCGGCGAGGCCACGGTGACGGTCGAGCTCGACATTGTCGGCGGCCCATGCCCTGAGCCTTACCAAATCGTGCGTGTGTTCACTGCCACCGACGCGTGCGGCAACTCGTCCACGGCCACCCAAACCATTTCCATTGGCGAGGCCCCTCAGGGATGTCCTGAAGACCTTGACGGCGACGGGTTCGTGGGCGTGAGCGACGTGCTCCTGGCGCTCGGCGAATTCGGCTGTGCCGACAATTGCACCGTGGACCTGGACGGCGATGGCGCCACTTCGGTGAGCGACGTGCTTGCGCTGCTTTCCTCGTTTGGAGAGTCGTGCCTTTAATCTGAAAAACAATCTGCCATGACCAAATTCAACACCCTCCTCAGCAGCCTTGCCTCAGCCTGGCTCATCCTGGGCCTCGCAAGCCCTGGCTTGGCGCAGTCGCCTTGCGTGAACGGCTCGGCCAACTACAACGGCACCAATTATCCGTGCAGCAACGTTGACCTGCTCTCCGCCATGGGCGTGAACCAAGTGGGCAGCGGCGACATGAACGACATTTGGGGCTGGACCGATCCGCTTGACGGGAAGGAATACGTGATTTTGGGCCGAACCAACGGCACCGCCTTCATCGACATCTCCGACCCGCTGAATCCCGTGTATTTGGCAAACGTCAACACAGAAACATCGTCGTCCCTGTGGCGCGACATCAAGGTCTACAACAACCACGCCTTCATTGTCTCGGAGGCTGGAGGACACGGCATGCAGGTGTTCGATTTGACCCGTCTGCGGAACATCACCAACCCTCCTGTGACGTTGTTGCGTGACGCGTGGTACGACGGGTTCAGCAACGCGCACAACATCGTGATCAACGAAGAGAGCGGCCGGGCCTACGGCGTAGGCACCAACACCGCATCCGGCGGATTGCACATCATGGACATCTCCAACCCGCTCAACCCCACGTTGCTCGGGTTCTTCTCCGAAGACGGGTACACCCACGACGCGCAAGTGGTCAACTACATCGGGCCTGACGGGCAATATGCTGGCAAGGAGATTGCATTCGCGTGCAACGAGAACACCGTGACCATCGTGGACGTGACCGACCCGTCGGACGCCACCATGATTGCGGCTGAAGGATACAGCACCTCCGCCTACACCCACCAGGGCTGGTTGACGGAAGACCACCGCTACTTCGTGGTCGGCGACGAATTGGACGAGACGTCAAGCGGCACCAACACCCGCACGTATTTCTTCAACGTGGAAGACTTGAACAATCCGTTCCTGGAATACACCTACGTGGGAAGCAACGCAGCGATCGACCACAACCTCTACATCAAGGACGGCATCGCGTACCAAAGCAACTACCGAGCAGGCTTGCGTTTGTTGGACGTCAACAACCCGACAAACCCCGAAGAAGTGGGCTTCATCGACATCTACCCGTCGAGCAACTCCGCGGCCTTCAACGGCACGTGGTCCAACTACCCCTACTTCGCTTCCGGCGTGGTGGCGGTGAGCCACATTGAAGAAGGCCTGTTCTTGGTTCAGCCCANCNTGCCTGAGCCTTGCACCGAGCTGTGTGGCTGCACGGACGCCACGGCATGCAACTACGACGCGTCGGCAGTGAACGACGACAACTCGTGCGATTTCAGCTGTTACGGCTGCACCAACAGCGCGGCGTGCAACTACGACGCCAGCGCCACGTTGGACGACGGGTCGTGTTTCTTGCCTGACCCGGCATTCGGCTGCGATTGCAGCTCAGACGGCGCTTTTGTGGCGGTCCTCAGCGGCACCCAACAAAGCGAGCCCTTCACCTTCGAAGGAACTGGAAACCCTGTGGCTGGGGTGATGGACATCACCTTGAATTTTACTGGAAACGGAGGGGCTTGGCCTGGGGACATGGCCATGACTGTGACTTCGCCTGAAGGTCAATGCGTCGTGTTTGGTGGGTACAACGACGCCCCACCGTGCGACGTAAACTTGGGGGATTACAACGCGGTCTGGCCTGGTGACTGGACAGGCACGGCCAGCGGAANCTACACCGCCTCCGTGGACCTCTCGTCGGCAGGCCTGACTGGAGCGGGAACATGGTCCGTGACGGCCTACAACGGCTGGTCGACTGGAGGCGAGGTGACGTACGATTTGTCCTTCACATTGAACGACGTGTGTTCGTTGAGCGGGGTGGTTCCTGGCTGCACCGAAGTCTACGCGTGCAACTACGACGTCGGCGCCACCGTCGACGACGGATCGTGCATCTATCCCTTCGACATTGTCTACGAGGACCTTGACGGGGACGGCATCGGCGGCGACCTCGCCATCGCCGACGTGTGTGACCTAGGCCCAGGCATTTCACTGGAAACCGGCGACTGCGACGACACCGACGCCAGCGTCTATCCTGGCGCCCCAGGCACCGCGGAGGGCGTGGACAACAACTGCGACGGCGTGGTGTCAGGCGATGAGTTGACCCCTTGCCCCGCGGACGTGAACAGCGACGGCCAAATCACCGTGGCTGACNTNCTNCTTCTCCTCTCNGACTTCGGATGCGCCACGGACTGCGACGGCGACGTGGACGGCGACGACGCCGTGACGGTGGCCGACATTCTGTTGGTCCTTGCGGCGTTCGGCCAGCCCTGCTGATCGACTTACGCGAACACAAAAAAAGCCCTGGCTTTCGAGCCGGGGCTTTTTCATGCGCAAGATGCGCGAGGGTGCGCCGGGGTCACGTGCACTTTTCTGGATGCTTGGCGCGGACGTGCTTGGCAATGGGGATGCTCTTGCCGTCGTCGTCGAGGCGCACAAACACCAAGCTCGTGCTGCATACCACGTCTTCCTCTTGGCTGTAGACGTTGAATTTGCGGGCTTCGACCGAGATGGTGATGCTCTTGCCGCCGATGCGGTCGATTTGGCCATAGATCTTGATCAGGTTGTTCTCCTTCACAGGCGACTTGAACAAGACCTCCTCCATCTTGAGGGTGACCATNGTGGGGCAGTGGCACACCTCGTTGACAAACGCCACCGCCGATTCGNCGATCCAGCTGAGCATGGTGCCGCCAAACAAGTTGTTGTGCACCCCGAGGTCGTGCTTCTTGCACACTTTCGTTCCGAGCAATTGCATGCGGCAAAGGTCGCTCACGCAGACGACTTGACGTCCCGGCGGAACGGCAAGCCCATCTGGTAAGCGAGGTCGTCGCCTCGGCTGTCGTCTACCACGTCGAGGCCGTATTGGATGTCGGCGGGGTTGCCGTAGGTGAAGGTCCCGAAGATTCGGTCCCAAATCGACAGCATGTTCCCGTAGTTGCGGTCCGTCCAGGGCACCTCAAAGTGGTGGTGGAACTTGTGCATGTTGGGCGAGACAAACACCCAGCTAATCGCCCGGTCCACGCGCTCAGGCAGCTCGACGTTGGCGTGCGTGAGGTAGGTGAAAAAGACGGTCAGGATGCGGTAGAACAGGTAGAACGCAAGGGGCGCACCCGACACGAGGACGGCCGCCAGGGCGAAGCATTCGCGCACCACGAAGTCCAAGGGATGGTGCCGCGTGCCGGTGGTCACGTCCACGTGCGTGTCGCTGTGGTGGACCATGTGCAAGCGCCACAAGGGCTTGACGTTGTGCAAGCACCAGTGCACGCCNTACTGNGCGATGAGGTCAAAGACNACAATGGCCACCACCAGTTCCATCCAGGTCGGGGCCGTGAAGAGGTGGAGCAGTCCGACCTCGTGGGTCGCCGCCCAAGCGAACACCCCGACCGAAGCCGCCCCGAACGCCGAGTTGATGGCCATGGTCGTGGCCAGGAACGTGAGGTTGGTGCGGGTGTGCTTCCAGGACCGGTAGCCGCCCTGGAACATGGGGCGGAAGCCTTCCACAAGGAGGTTGACCGACATGCATGCGACAATCCACACCAGCTTTTGCCACGAGGGCATCGCTTCAAAAAAATCGAGGAACGCTTCCATGTCTGTCAAGATACATGCGCCACGGCCTTGTGGGCTAATTTGCGGGGATGGACGGGCAACTGAAGGTGGCGGTGGTCGGCGGCGGCGCGGCGGGGTTCTTCGCGGCGCTCTCGGCGGCCGAGCACCATCCCTCGGCGCAGGTGGTCCTGTTTGAGAAGACCGCCAAGCTCCTCTCCAAGGTCAAAATCTCTGGCGGGGGACGCTGCAACGTCACCCACGCGTGCTTCTCCCCCGCCACGCTCGCCAAGCACTACCCGCGCGGCGGCAAGCACCTGAAAAAAGCCTTCTCTGCCTTCCAAGCCGCCGACACCGTCGCGTGGTTTGAGTCGCGCGGCGTCGAGCTCAAGACGGAGGAAGACGGCCGCATATTTCCCACCACCGACGACTCCCAAACCATCGTCGACTGCCTCACCCGTGAAGCCCAAAGGCTTGGCGTCGACGTCCGCCTTCAATCGCCCGTGCGTGACCTCGCACCACGGCCCGAGGGCGGCTTGACCTTGAATGGCGAGCGCTTCGACCGCGTCGTCGTGGCCACCGGGGGCAGCCCCAAGCTGGAGGGCTTGCAATGGCTCGTCGACCTCGGACACACCGTCAGCGCGCCTGTGCCGTCGCTGTTCACCTTCAACATGCCCGACGAGCCGGTGACGGAGCTGATGGGCGTGGTGGTGCCCGACGCCTTGGTCCGCATCCAAGGCACGAAGCTGGCGCACCAAGGGCCGGTCCTGATCACCCACTGGGGCATGAGCGGCCCGGGCATCCTCAAGCTCTCGGCGTGGGGCGCCCGCGAGTTGGCCGACCGTGATTACACTTTCCAAGCCCAAATCAACTGGCTCGGACTCCCCAACGAATCCGAAGTCGCCGCCATGCTCGACGCCGCCCTGACCGACATCCGGAAGA
>PBWG01000072.1 GCA_002729115.1 Crocinitomicaceae bacterium
TCGGTGTCGTGGTACGAACCGTTGAGCTTGGTGGACACGTGCGGATTTGTGACCGAAGCCATGGTCCGGGTGCGCAACTGCGACATCCCTAACGTCTTCACCCCAGACGACCTGGGTGGCAACAATTCGTTCCGCATTCGGGGCCTGTCCAACTTGGAGGGGACTCGGCTCATGGTGTTGAACCGCTACGGGGTGGAAGTTTGGTCGGACCAAACCACGTCCAACGCCCAATCGGAACTGGTGTGGAACGGCAGGCATCCCAACGGCGACCGCGTGGCAGATGGACATTACCAGTGGGTGCTGGTCCGACCCGATGGACAGCGGCAGCATGGCAGCCTGCACGTGTTTCGCACGCCTTGAGTCAACTTTTTGCCTCTATCCAACGTTACCTCTGAGCTCCGCGTACCTTTGGTGTTGCGCTGTAAAACCCCTCATTCCATCCATTGAACCTGTCACGACTCCTGAAATGTGTGTGGGCCGCCGTCCTTGGGTCGGCGAGTCCCGTGGCAGGGGCCACCCACCTGGTCGGAGGCGAGATTTATTACACCCACCTCGGAGGAAGTGAATACCTGGTCACGTTGAAGGTGTACCGCGATTGCGGGCCTGCCAACACGCTGGGTACAGGGTTCGACGACCAAGTGTACATCGGGATGTGGGACGGGTCCGGAACCATCGGATTCAACGACGTCCTCACCATTCCTCTGACCCAATCCAACGTGTCGAGTGTGCCTGTGGTGCTTGGCAACCCCTGCGGAACGCCTCCCCCGGATTTGTGCATCGAGCAGGCCATCTACAGCACCACCGTGACGCTGCCTGCCAACGCTTACGGCTGGGATTTGATGTGGCAACGCTGCTGCAGAAATCCCTCCATCAGCAACCTGCAGAATTTCGGTGGCACCGAGAATCCTGGGGCGACGTTCTTGACCCACGTTCCGGGGACAAGCCAAGGGGCTGGCGCCACCAACAACAGTTCACCCGTCTTTCAGGAACTGCCCCCCGTGGCGGTGTGCGCCAACTTCGACTTCACATGGGACCACAGCGCGATTGACCCGGACGGAGACGAACTCGTGTATTCCTTCTGTGCACCCTTGGACGGGGGCGGCACAGGCGGCGGCAACGGGTACGACAGCCCTGTCCCCAACCCTCCTGCCACCCCACCCTACAACGACGTGCCGTACTTGAATGGTTACAGCGCCACCTACCCCATTGCCTCCGACCCGGTCATGGAGATCGACCCCGTGACAGGTGTGATCACTGGCATGCCGAACCAGCCGGGACAATATGCCATCGGCATTTGCGTGTCCGAATACCGCGACGGTGAGCTCTTGAGCACCACCATGCGGGACTTCCAATTCAACGTCACCTTGTGCGACCCCAACATCCAATCTATGGTGGCGGACCAAACCCCGGCACAACTGTGCATCGGCGAAACCCTCACCTTGGACAACAATTCCCAGAACGGAACAAGCTACAGCTGGGACTTTGGGGTGCCTGGGATGACCACCGACGTCAGCGACGAATTTGAGCCCACCTACACTTGGCCAACGGCTGGCGACTTCATTGTGACCTTGGTGGTGAACCCCGGATGGCCTTGCGCGGACACCTCCGAGGCCATTTACATGGTCTATCCGCCTGTGGAACCCCAAATCGTGTTGGAAGGATTCTCTTGCGAGGACGGAGACGAGGTCTTCGATTTCAGTGTGGAAGGCAACAACATCGACGAGTTTGCCGACATCCAGTGGGACTTTGGCGTCGGTTCACCCACGTTGTCCAACCTGGAATCGCCATCCAACATCAATTACGGCGATGCCTCGTCGTGGGAGGCTACCGTGTACATCGAGAACCACGGCTGCACGGAGGAGGCCACGTTCAATTACGACTCGCCTGCAGACCCGGTTGCGGTGGTGGAAGACCAATACCAATTCTGCACAGGCCTCACGTTTGACTTTGTCAATCTCTCGGAAAACGCCGAAGTCTACATCTGGGATTTTGGAGATGGACAAGGAGGGTTGCCGGCCGGAACAAGCACCGACCCCAACCCGACGTACACGTTCCCGGACACGGGCGTGTACACGATCACGTTGAGCGCCGGCGCCGATTTCAGCTGCCCCGATTACGCCACGGCAGAGGTTGAAATTCAATTCCTGCTTGAACCTGAATTCGTGGCCCCCACGCCGGACTGCTTTGAAGACCACTACTTCAGCATGGAAGGAGTGGCGTCGGTGGACGAAAACACCGTCTACGAGTGGGACTTCGGTGGCGAAGTGGCTTTTGCAGACGTGAACGACGAGGTTGTCAACGGGCTCATCTACGCTGAACCTGGCACGTACGAGGTGAGTCTGACGGCCAGCGTTCCTGGGCTGACGGGATGCTTGGAGACGTTCAGCGTTCCTGTGACTGCCATCGCTGAGCCCACCATCCAATTTGAAGCCGGCCCTACCTCTGGGTGTCCGCCGCATTCGGTCAGCTTCACCAACCTGAGCACCACCGAGACGCCCACCACCTACACCTGGCATTTTGGGGACGGAAACACGTCCAACGCCCCCAACGCCAGCCACCAATACACCTCGGCAGGCTCATTTCCCATCACGTTGGAGATGGAAACCGGCGGATTCTGCCCACGCAGTTTGGAGCTGGTTGGCACCGAAGTCATCGAAGTGCTGCCCGTCCCGCAAGCGGCCATTGACATCACCCCCAACCAGGTGGACATCTTGAATCCTCAAGTGTGGGTGGAATACCTCGGCGATCAAGACGTGGACTGCTACTACAACTTCGGTGATGGCAACGGCCTCGAAGGATGCTACGTGCAGTACATCTACGAAGACGGCGGCACCTACACCATCACCCAAACGGTGGTGAACGACTTCGGGTGTGCGGCCACCGCCACAGGCGAAGTCAGCGTGGCCGGCTCCGTCTTTTATGCCCCCACAGCCTTCACCCCAGATGGAGACGGCATCAACGACGTGTGGCTGCCGGTGGTCAGCGGGGTCACCCAATACCACTTGCGCATCACCAACCGCTGGGGAGAATTGGTGTTTGAAAGCTTCGACCCCNANCAGCCTTGGCTNGGGCAACGCGGCNAGGACGGGCAGCACTATTGCCCAGATGGGGTGTACCTGTTTTACGTGGCCTACTTCGACCAAATCGGGTACCCACGGGAGATGGCAGGCCACTTGACGCTTGCGCGATAAGTTGGCNTTTGCCCTATCTTCAGGGCAAGCAACCTTGAGATCTTTCCATCATGTCGAGTTACGAAAACCAAGACGAGTTGTATTCACGGCCTGTTCGNGCTGGCAAGCGCACGTACTTTTTTGACGTCAAAGCCACCCGCGGCAAGGACCTNTACATGACCATCACCGAAAGCAAGCGGCGCTTCGATGACCATGGCAACGTGAGCTACTCCAAGCACAAGATCTTTCTCTACAGAGAAGACTTTGAGAAGTTCGAAGAAGGCTTNTTGGACGCGGTGGACAAGATCCAAGAACTCATGGCCACCGGAGAGTACAGGGACCCCATCGCNGAGCGCGCAGCGCAAGAAAGCGAGGCCCNATCNGAAGTGGATTCATCCGNCCAAGACGGCTCCAACAGCGAGGAAGACATCGCCTTCGACGACCTCTGAATCNTTGATAAAGGGANGCGGGCCTGTGCATAACTCCACCCCCCTCCACCCCATCTCGGCCCTACCTTCGTTCAAACCGCGAAGAGTCCGAGTGCCATGGGAAAAATCATTGCTGTAGCCAACCAAAAAGGTGGGGTCGGAAAGACCACCACAGCCATCAATTTGGGAGCCTGCTTGGGGGTGTTGGAGTACAAAACCCTCCTCGTGGACCTCGACCCCCAAGCGAACGCCTCGAGCGGCGTGGGCGTCGACCCNNGGCAGGTGGTTCANGGGAGCTACGAGGTGATTTCAGGCGACGCGGCCTTGCGCGATTGCATCGTCCCTTCCTCTTCACCCAACTTGGACGTCCTCCCCACCAACCTCGACTTGGTGGGCGCCGAAATCGAATTGGTGCACGCCGACCAGCGGGAGCGGAAATTGCGTCAGGCACTTGAAGAGATCCGCGACGAGTACGACTTCATTGTGCTGGACTGCTCCCCGAGCCTGGGCTTGCTCACCTTGAATGCCCTCACGGCTGCAGACAGCGTGATGGTTCCAGTCCAGTGCGAATACTTCGCTTTGGAAGGNTTGGGCAAATTGCTCAACACCGTGAAAATTGTGCAGACCCAACTCAACCCATCCTTGGCGNTGGAAGGGATCTTGCTGACGATGTACGACACGCGGTTGCGCTTGGCGAACCAAGTGGTGGAAGAGGTGCGCACGCACTTCCAAGATTTGGTCTTGAACACGGTCATCCACCGCAACACCCGCCTCGGAGAAGCCCCAAGCCATGGTGAAAGCATCATCCTGCACGACGCCTCTTGCAAAGGGTCCATCAACTACCTGAATCTGGCTCGCGAGCTGCTTCAGAAGAACGACATGACCCAAATGCGGACCGAGGACAAGTACATCAGCCATGGCGCCCAGTAAAGGGCTCGGACGCGGACTGGACGCCTTGTTGGGCCAACCGGGCGACGCCCGACCTGCAACCCAGGCGATCTCTGCAATCTCGACACCTGGCCGCGCGAAGCCTGCTTCGGCGGTCCGTCAGGTGCCCATCGCAGACATTGAAGCCAACCCCAACCAGCCTCGTCAGGAATTTGACGAAGTCGGGCTGAAGGCCTTGGCAGAGAGCATTGAAGCGCTGGGCATCATCCAGCCCATCACCCTGCGGAGGGTGCGGGCCTCGAAATTTCAAATCATTTCAGGCGAGCGACGGTTCCGGGCGGCCCAAATGGTGGGNCTCGACGCCTTGCCTGCNTACGTGCGTGAGGCCGACGACCAAACCCTNCTGGAAATGGCGNTGGTGGAAAACATCCAGCGTGAAGACCTCAATCCNTTGGANGTGGCGCTGAGTTNCAAGCGNCTGATGGACGACTGCGGGTTGACCCAACTGGAACTGGGCANGCGNGTGGGCAAGGCCCGGTCTTCNGTGACCAACCACTTGCGTGCCNTGGACTTGCCCATGCGCATCCAGCACATGCTGCGGGAAGGGCTGTTGGGGCTGGGGCACGCCAAAGCTTTGGCAGGCTTGTCGGGGAGCGACGCGTTGTACCAACAAGTGGCGNTGGCGGAGAAGGCCGTGGCGGAGGGCGCAAGCGTGCGGGAACTCGAGTCCTGGGTGAAAGCGCTGAAGGCGNCTGGAACCGCTTCAACCAAAGCCCAAAAGCAGCGCCTGTCCGCAAGGGAAGACGAGACCTTGGCTTTGGACCGGCNGCGGATGAAGTTGAGCGACACCCACGCCAAGTTGGCCATNCAACGCACCCCACAAGGCGGAGGCCAAATCACCGTGAAATACCAGGACCTCGAGGACCTCGAATCCATCCTCAACAAACTGGGACTGCATTGAAGGTTGCATTCGCCTGGATTGGAGCCCTGGTTCTCGGCTTGGGCGTGGTATGGACCCCGTCGGCGTGCGGCCAAGAGGCGCCGCTTGACAGCACGTCGTTGCGCGTGAAACGCACCACGGTTTGGGCCGCATGTGTCCCGGGCATGGGACAAATCATGAACCGACAAATCTGGAAAGTCCCCATCGTCTGGGGAGGTTTGGGTTACGCCGTGTGGTCCACCCAAGGCAACGTCGAAGAGTTTAGGGCGAGCTTGGACGACCTCATTGCCTTGACCGACGAGGACCCCTTCACCACGCCTGTGCTTCGGGACGAGTTTGGGAACCTCTACACAGAAAGCGCCTTGGAGGAGCGCGCCCTGTTCTACCGAAGAAACCGCGACCTCAGCATCTTGTCCATCCTGCTGGCACATGGACTCCAAGTGCTGGACGCCAACACCGGCGCCTTGCTCCGAGGGTTGGACACGTCCGACAACCTGACCGCCGGACTCACCCCGCTGTTTGGCAAGCCGGGCCTTCGCGTCACTTGGTCCCTCTCACGTCGCACAACCCGAATGCCATGATCCAACTTCCGCGTCCCTCCCAGATGCCACCCCTTACGGTGGTTGGTGCTGGCAAGCTGGGCCAAGCGGTGGCCCGCGCCTGGTCCGACGCGGGGGGATCCCTGGGCGTTCAAGTTCAAACTGGCATGGCGTGGTCCCCAGTCGGCATCGTGTTTGAAGCGACCGAGCCCACGGCCGCTGTGGGCAACTTGACCCGGTGCATCGACGCGGGCGTGCCCGTGGTGACCGGCACCACAGGATGGCACCAAGACCTCGACCCGGTGAAGCGTGCGGCGGCTGAGCGAGGCACCTCCGTGTTCTGGAGCACCAACTTCAGCCCGGGCGTCCACGCCACCAACCTCATTGCCCGTGAAGCGGCCCGCGTGTTTGCGCTGCTTGAGGGCTACGACGCCTCTATCCACGAAGTGCACCACACCCAAAAAAAGGACGCCCCTTCTGGGACCGCCTTGACGCTGAAATCCCACGTGAAACAAGGAGGTTGGCCCGACCCGGTTGCCGTGACATCCGAACGCACGGGGGACGTGGTGGGTTTGCACACGTTGGCGTGGAACTCCGTCCACGATGCCGTTGTTTTGCAACACGAAGCCAAATCCAGGCAAGGGTTTGCAGAGGGCGCTGTCCTCGCCTTGCGCTGGACGTGGGCCAAACACCTTGCCAACGACCACGGCGTTTACACCATGACTGACCTCTTCTGACCATGCATCTCATTCCTTGGATTCTCTTGGCCCTGGCCATCCTGGTGCAACTCGCCGTCTTGCCGGTGTTGATCAAGCGAAAAAGCCCCGAAGGCCCTGCTTGGCAGGGTGCGGTGCCAGGGTTGCATTTTTTGCCTTGGCTCGATTTGATTGGACGTCCCAAACACTGGGCGTTCTTCCTTCTTGTTCCGGGCATCAACCTCCTCATGATGACCATCATGCATGTGGAACTCGGCCTGGCGTTTGGCAAGCGGTCCACGAAAGATCAGTGGATGTTTGGCGCCCTTCCTTGGTGGGCCTTGTGGGAGTTGCGTCAACAGGACCAGGCGTGGGTGGGGAAACGAGACTGGTCCAAAACACGAAAGTCCACAGCCCGAGAATGGAGCGAGGCCCTGTTGTGGGCCGTCGTCGTCGCGGGCTCCCTGCGCATGCTCATCGTCGAGCCTTTCACCATCCCCACGCCGTCCATGGAAGGGTCCATGCTTGTGGGGGACTACCTCATTGTCGACAAGACGGCGTACGGGCCCAAGTTGCCCCAGACCCCCGTGTCCATGCCGTTCATCCACAACGCCCTGCCTGGAGGCCTGACCCCGAGCTACACCAGCTGGTTCACCACGCCGTACACCCGTCTCCCGGGATGGCGGGGTGTGAAGCGCTACGACGCGGTGGTCTTCAGCTTCCCCCTGGGCGACACGGTGTACGTCGATCCGGTGTTGGTGGGGCACGACACGCAGGCACTCCTGCGCCGTGAAGGCATTCGGCGTGCAGGCGGCGACGTCCAGACCTTCTCTTTGGCCCCCGACAAGTACATGGACGAGGCCCGCAAGCAAGCGGCCAAATCTCCTGGGTTGAGGGCGCGCCCCATCGACAAAATGGAGAACTACGTGAAGCGGTGCGTGGGCTTGCCAGGAGAAACGGTGAGCGTGGTGGAAGGCCAACTTCACATCAACGGCGAGGCGGTTGAGAATCCCGAGGGACTGCAGATGGAACACCGCGTGGTGTTCGGCAACCAAGCCGAAGCGCAGAATGCCTTCCGAAAACTTGGCCTGACCAAACTTGACCTCGGCCCTGTGAGCGCCATCCCAGAAGGCATTGCCGCGGTGATGGCGTTGACTGAAAAGGAGGTGCAAGCCATGAACACCCTGGCTGTGTCGGTGGAGCCCATGAGCAACGCCCACAGACGGGGTCGCCTGGAGATGTTCCCCAACGTGTGGGACGCCGAATTCAACGCGTGGGATCCGGACAACTTCGGGCCCGTCACGTTGCCCCAGGCAGGCGCCACGGTGGAACTGACCCCGCGCAACTTGAACCTCTACCGACGCTGGATCACTGTTTACGAAGGCCACGACCTGGTGGAGCGCCCCGACGGACAAGTGACCTTGGACGGAGAGCCGGCAACAACGTACACCTTCGGCATGGACGGGTATTGGATGATGGGCGACAACCGCCACCGCTCGGCCGACAGCCGCATGTGGGGGTTTGTGCCAGAGAACCACATCGTGGGACGGGCGTCGTTCATTTGGTTCAGCAAGCAGAACGAAGCGCAGCACGGCGAGGCCAAAATCCGGTGGGACCGCATGATGAAAACCGTCAAGTGAGCGGCGAACGGGCCATCCTGCCCGCCGCGTTGTTTCCCCCGGCCTTGTGGTTTGANGTCGCCCGCAAGCCGGACACNTTGGTGTGCCAGCACGAGNACTACGTCAAGCAAAGCCTGAGAAACCGCATCGCCTTGGTCCAGAGCCAAGGGCCCTGTTTTGTCACAGTGCCTGTGCACCGACGCGGCGCGGCCAGCCGAGGGCTTCGCGACATTTTGTTCACCGACAANGTTCATCCTNGCATCTTGCTCAAACCCCTCCGCACCAATTGCGGCAGTGCGCCGTTCTTCGAGCACTACATGGACGATGTGGAGGGCTGGTCGCACGACCACCTNNAACCTGGTGGGTCGTGGCTTGACGCCGCCTTGGCCTCCACGGCCTTGGCCTGTGAATGGCTTGGCCAAGACCACCCCGGGTTGACCTCCTCCTTCCTCAAGGGGGAGCCGGGCAAGGATTGGCGCCAGAAAGGACTGTGGCGCAACGCGTCCACCGCGGCTTATCCCCAGGTCTTTGAAGACAGGTTGGGCTTTGTTGGAGGACGGTCCATCCTCGACGTGGTGTTCCACCTCGGGCCGGAAGCCGCCTCATTACCTTCGCGCCATGGAGACACCCCCNCTTGAACTCACCCCCCTCCACGACGCGCACCTTGCGGCAGGAGGAAAGATGGTTCCCTTCGCCGGTTTCAACATGCCCGTGCAATACGCCGGGCTGAAGGAAGAGCATTACGCCGTGCGCGACCGCGTCGGCATGTTCGACGTGAGCCACATGGGCGAGTTTTTCGTGTCTGGACCAGACGCTTTGGCCTTGGTCCAGTGGGTGTCCAGCAACGACGCCNGCGCCTTGTTTGACGGCAAGGTCCAGTACAGCTGCATGCCCAACGGTCGTGGAGGCATCGTGGACGACTTGTTGGTGTACCGACTNNNGGAAGACCNCTACATGCTTGTGGTCAACGCGAGCAACCGTGCCAAAGACTGGGACTGGATTCANACCCAAGTCGCCGACAAAGGCTTCGACGTGACGCTGGAAGACGCCAGCGCCNGNCATNCNCTGATCGCGCTTCAAGGCCCAGAGGCGCAAGGCGTCTTGGGGCAGTTGTCCCCAACACGCAAGGACGGTCAGCNCTGGGAAGATTTGACTTATTACACCTTCACGGAAGGCACGCTCCTCGGGCNAGACGTCTTGGTGTCGGCCACAGGCTACACCGGNGCNGGCGGCGTGGAGNTTTACGTGGCNCCNGAAGGGGTGNCTGCCATCTGGGAAGCCCTGCTGGANGCCGGTGTGCCGCCATGCGGACTNGGCGCACGCGACACGTTGCGCATGGAAATGGGATTCTGCCTCTATGGCAACGACATCGACGACAGCACGTCNCCCATTGCTGCTGGGTTGGGCTGGGTCACGAAGTTCACCAAAGACTTCGTGGACGCCGACACCCTGAGGGCCCACAAGGCCGACGGCACGCCGCAACGGCTGCGGGGCCTGGTCATGGACGACCGGGGCATTCCTCGCCAAGGTTACGACGTGGTGGACGCGTCTGGCCGAGTGGTGGGAACCGTGACCAGCGGAACGATGTCCCCTTCGTTGGGCCATGGCATCGGGATGGCCTACCTTGACCGCGATGTGTCCGCGCTGGGNACGGACTTGTTTGTCCAAATCCGCAACAAGAAGGTGGCTTGCCACGTGGTGAAGTTTCCCTTTTTGACCTCTTGAACCCGACACCGACGACGTCATGAACCGCATCGAAGTTTGCTTCTCGCCTGGCGAGTACCACCTCTACGAACAAGACTTTGACCTCGTGGTCGTCTTGGACGTGCTCAGGGCCACTTCCGCCATTTGCACCGCCATGGAGCACGGCGTGGNGGAAATCATTCCTGTGGCAACGTTGGAAGAAGCGCGGGCTTACAAAGCGCAAGGCCACATTGTGGCGGCGGAACGCGGGGGACAAATCGTGGATGGGTTTGACATGGGCAATTCGCCCTACAGCTACATGGATCCCAAGTTGAAGGGCAAATCCGTGGTGTTGACCACCACCAACGGCACCAAAGCCATCAACATGGCCAAGGACAAGTCCACCGTGGTGGTGGGCGCGTTGAACAACCTCGACGCCCTCTGTGCCTGGCTCATTCAACAAGAGCGTGACGTGCTCGTCTTGGGGTCGGGCTGGAAGGACAAGTTCAACCTGGAGGACACCATTTGCGGTGGGGCCATCGCGGACCTCTGTTTGGCTTCTGGCAAGTTCTACGCCGACGAAGACAGCACGGTGGCGGCCAAGTTCTTGTTCCGGTCGTCGCGCGACAACATGTTCTCTTTCTTGAAGGCCTCCTCGCACCGAAGGCGTTTGCGCAAATTGAATCTGAATGAGGACGTGAAGTATTGCTTGACGCCCAACAATTGCACGGCGATNCCCATCTTGAAAAACGGTTCTTTGGTTCGTCTGAACCATGAACCGACGTCCGCATGAACTTCTGGCAGGCGCCNTCGNCTGCGTCCTTGCTGCCCTGCTGATGGGCTGGGNGTTCTCNCCCCACCGNCACATCCATGCCAAAGCATGGNTGCAACTGCCTCCGGACCTCCAGAGCGCTTGGGGCGGTGACCCCACTGTGTTGGTGCGCCATGCCACCTCGGCCGACGCCCGCAAGCACACCGACACCCTCGAGCCNGCCCGGCATTATCTCGATTTGGACGACGTCCTTGACGCCTTGCCCGAACTCTCGTCGTCCACCGAGCTCGAGGGCATGGGCTGGCAAGACTACTGCACCATGGTGACTTCGATCGACAGCACCCTCGACCCGCGAAGGTTTGGGGTGTTGCCTTGGCAGTTGTTTTGGACGTACCGAAAGCTCGTGGCCTTTGATGGCCCCCACAGACTCCACCCCTGTCGCCCTGGACGACGTCTTGCGCACCGCAGCGGATTTGGGACACTACTTGGCGGACGCCCATGTGCCGCTGCACACGACCGGCAACTACAACGGCCAACGGACCAACCAAACCGGCATCCACGCCTTGTGGGAAACCCACAATGTGGAGCACCTGCTGGCGTCAAACACGTGCGACTTGGCCGAGGCACTCCCCGACTACGATCCTCTCTGGGACCCCTGGGTCATCCTGCAAAAAAGCCACGAAGACGTTCGGCTCGTGCTCGCGTCAGAAGCCGAGTGGCGTCGGTTGACCCAAGTCCGCGGGTGGGCGTTGCGTCGTCGTGGGCGGACGTTGGCCATGCTTCCCAGTCCCGAAGCGCTGAATTGTTGGGACAGCCTGACCGGACACCGCACGTGGCCAAGGTTCTGCGAAACCAGCCACCTCGTGGCTTCTGCATGGGTGAGCGCCTGGCACGACGCCGGCACCCCCAGTATGCGCCAGGCGGGTCCAATCCCTCGCGAGCCCGGCATGTTGTACCTTTTGAAAACTTGGATCCATGAACGATTCCGCGCACATTCTTTTGTTGGACCCCTTGCACGGCGGGTCCCATGCCGCCTGGAGCCAAGGCGTTCAAGACGGACTCACCCAACAAGGACATCGCGTGGAACTCAAGACGTTCCCAGCCAACCATTGGAAATGGAGGATGCAAGGTGCTGCGGCGATCTGGGCCCACGAATTGCAGGACACACCTCCACCCGACGTTCTCCTCACCACCGACATGTGCGACCTCGCACAACTCAAA
>PBWG01000073.1 GCA_002729115.1 Crocinitomicaceae bacterium
AGCCGTCCTGCAACCTCACATGAAGCCCTTGGCCGTCCACTTTGACATATTCCACGCCCGACACCTGTTGAACCCCGCGCTGCCTCAACGTGAGCCGATGGATCCAACCTGTGGTTTTGCCGAGCGCCGTTCCCATTTTGCCTGGTCTGCGCTGGAACATCGTCACTTCACGCTGCGAACCTTGACGGTGTGCCGCGGCAAGACCTCCGCGGTTTTGGAGTGACTCGTCCACCCCCCACGACTTCATGAAGCCTGCTTCGTCGGCATCGTGGGTCAAAAAATCCGAGACATCAAATCCAATGCCCCCGGCCCCCACCACAGCAACCCGCTTTCCAGGAATTACATTTCCTTGAAGCACATCGACGTAACTGACAACCTCAGGCCGATCTGCACCTGGAATGTTGAGCGGCCTTGGCGTGACCCCCGAGGCCAACACCACCTTGTCAAACTCCGCCAACCTCGCCGTGGTGGCGGGCGTGTTCAACAAGACCTCCACCCCTGCGTGGGCCAATTGCGTTTCGAAGTGGCGGATGGTCTCCTTGAATTCTTCCTTGCCGGGAATGCGCTGGGCAAGAAGGAATTGCCCACCCAAGTTCGCTTGGCGTTCAAACAACGTGACTTCGGCCCCCATTCGGGCGTGTTCCAGGGCTGCGCTGAGGCCCGCAGGACCTCCTCCCACCACCGCGACACGAAGACCTTGGCCGTGGTCCAACGACAACCCTGTGCGGGCCACTCCCGTGTCGTGTTGACCGCTGGGGGTTGAGATGCGCCAATGCTCCGTTTCGTGGCACGCCCTGGGGTTGACCAAACAGGATGACACCTTGTTTTGGAACACGTGGTCCAAACAAGCTTGGTTGCAACCAATGCACGTGTTGATGTCCTTGGGCCTCGACAACCGCGCCTTCTTCACCAAATGGGGATCTGCCAAGAAAGGCCGGGCCATGCTCACCATGTCGGCCGCCCCTGCAGCCAAAGCGGCTTCGCAGTCCTCCGCGGTGTTGAACCGGTTGGTGGTCACCAACGGGACTTGGACCTTGCCCATCAATTTTTGGGTCACAAACTGAAAACCGCCCCTGGGCACCATCGTCGCAATGGTCGGGATGCGCGTTTCATGCCACCCAATTCCCGTGTTGATCATGGTTGCCCCGGCACGCTCCACGTGTTGGGCCAGCGTTTCCACCTCCGACCAGTCGCTTCCTCCTGCGACAAGGTCGAGCATGCTCAACCGGTACATCACAATGAAATCCTGCCCGACAGCTTCGCGCATCCGAGAGAGGATCTCGATGGGGAACCGGCAACGCCGTTCGAAGTCGCCGCCCCAGGCGTCGTTTCTGTGGTTGGTCTCGGCCGCAACGAACTCGTTGATCAAATACCCTTCCGACCCCATCACCTCCACCCCATCGTACCCAGCCTCGCGGGCGAGCACCGCAGACTTCACGAATTGACGAATGGTCCGCTCCACACCGCGCGCCGTCAACGCACGGGGCTTGAATCGGGCAATGGGCGCTTTCAAGGCGCTTGGCGCCACGCAAAACGGCGTGTAGGCATACCTACCGGCATGCAAGATTTGCATCACAATTTTGCCTCCCTCTTGGTGCACCGCATGGGTCACTTGCTTGTGCGCCCTTGCATGCCCTGACCAAGACATGCGGGAACCGCCCCACACCGTGACACCTGCGCGGTTGGGCGCCACACCCCCAGTCACAATCAACCCAGCTTCCCCAGCCGCACGCTGGGCGTAAAACTCCGCCAGCCTGTGCATCCCGCCACGCACCTCTTCCAGCCCGGTGTGCATGCTCCCCATGAGCACGCGGTTGGGCAACGTGGTGAACCCCAGATCGAGGGGCTCAAACAGCTTGGGGTAATCTGGGTGAGGCATTTCCATGCTTCAAGTTAGCCCAGAATGCCCCCAAAGATTCAGTCGTCGAACTCCCGAAACATGTCCACAAAATCGCGGCGGTTCCGGCTGTTTGGATTCAGCAGCTGCAACACGAATTGGCCCCGATCTTCTTTGACGCGTTTGTCCCCTTCCTTGAGTCCTTGNATNTTCTCTGNCAGCGNTTCACCCTCGTCCAATTTGGGGTCTTTCGGGTGGATTCGGAAGTACCCGAGCTTGGCGTTCCACTCCATGTAGTACCACTGTTGNCCACTCAAGTGGAAGTAAATGTGGATGATTTGGTCGTCCCAATCCAACGCCACCTTGCCTCGGAATGTCCTCCACACCTCGTGCTTGCCGAGGGTGGCGACGCCAATGTCTCCCATGCTGATCCATTGGTCCTCGAACTTGTCGTATTCCAACTCCAAGCCATGCAGCACCATGGTGTGCTGGACGTCCTCGGGAACTTGCTTCTTGAAGCTTCGGTTCCTGTTGAGTTCCACCAGCAGCGCGTTGCCCTCTTCTTCGCCGAGCCATTCGTGGAGCATGTAGGGGTACTTCGTGCCAGACCAGGCCAAACCCGAAGCCTCCGAGCCCCGGATGGCCTCGGCCAAATGGTCCANGACTTCCTCCGGCAANGGCATGTCCAGCGTCAAGCCTCCNTTCACCACCATNCGGTCNGACTGCACNAGCCCCTCCCCGAAGAACGCGTGCTTGAGCAAGTGTTTCTCTTCGATCGGGAAATGCCCCTTGCCGTGCTGCCTCAAATCGCAACTGCCCGGAGACATCGACATCAGGTTGCCCGGCTGTGTCTCGTCCACAAGCTTCTCGTCGCTGCAGACGATGTACCGGCTGCGTTTGGGGTCAAAGCGAAGCAAGCCGCGAGGCGTCATGAACGACATGTCGGAACGCACTGGCTTGGGGCTGAAAAACGTCGGGTACAGCGAGGTGATCCCGCCGTCGCTGTACGCCCATCCCACCCCGAGGTGGGATTTGCCCATTTCCGTCACCGTCGAGTCGATGGGAATGGCCACATCCATGGGGTCGATTACCCCCTTGAATTCGACCCATTGGGCGGGGTAACCTTNGCATTCCAAATCCATGCGAGCGCCCCCCTCAAACTCCAAATGTTTGCGCATGGCCTNCAAATGCACGCGGCCCTGNAACGCAAACTTGGGGCTCAATTGAAATTCNTCGGCCGAGCGAATGACACCNTGTCCCAAGGTTCTTGTGGCTGAATCCACCGCCAACTCGTTGAANCGCACAGGCCATTCCGTCCCATCTTGGTCCACGTAGGTTCCCGTGCCTGCACCCTCGTAATCCATGCGCCCNTTCACTTGAATTTTGGCGTCGTAGAGCCTGTGGATGTGGGTGAGGTTGTCCACCTCCACTTCAGCCTGCTCCAGCATGTCCATCAACGCGTCACGGCGAATGGAAACCAGGCCTTCGTGAGGTCTGATCTGGGCATCGGCAATGGGCAACGCCACCACCTCCTGGCAAGTCAAATGGGCCTCGTCCACCGCATATTGTGCGGCTGGGCTCAAGAAGTGAAGGCTGTCTTGCTCCACAGCTTGTGAGAAAAAGTTGCTCTGGTCGTAACGACGCAATTCCTGGAACGTCTTGGATGCAGGATCGGCTTGGGTGTTGCGGAGCTCCAGCCGGGCCTCGTCCATGAACCAGGTGAACGCGTCCATCAAGCAGGTGTANCGGATGGCGGGCAACTCGATGAGCGTGGCGCCCTCGAGCGAGGTGAAGTCGCCCCGTCTGGCGTCAAAATCCATGGCCGAAGACACGCGGTCCGTTTCGAACGCCAACTCGTTTTGGTCCACGCCATGAAGCTGAAATGCGCTTTCAGATGCGCGCATGCCTCGGTGCTCCACTTCAAAATGACGAGAGGAAAGCTCCGCCCGGTCAAAATGGAACGTGCCACGGGCCGTCATTCGATCGCCCTTCAAGCTGAGTCCNCCCTCCAAATCCACNGGCTCTCCGAAAAACCTCAGGCTGTCCGCNGCCGTGGACCTGACGTCCAGTCNCTGGTCGAAAGGATGCAANCCGTANGCCGCGTCTTCAGCGGACACCGCGGGCGTCANCCCAGCCCTNGACGTNTTNTCATACCGGGCCGACGCTCCGAACGTTGAATCTGGCAANAGCACGTGGTCCTCGCTGTCCATGGTGGACGTCAGGAACGTGACCCTTCCAGGCCCGTGGAGCCCTCCCAAGTCCAAGCTCAAGTCNCCCGTCAACTCCCCGACCCCGCCGTACAACGCCGTGCCACCAGAAGCCACGGTGGTCGTGAAGCCCAGGCTGTAGTCGTCCATGAGACGCAGAGGNTCCACCACATCNGGGACGATGCCCCCNGCNAGCAACTCCCCCGTGAAGAGAAGGTCTTCGTTGGCAAAGTTGTCAAGGCTGTCGATGACAAAAGGGTCCACAGCGTAGTTGAACCGGTCGCGGTGGTAGGCTCCACCACGGATGCGCGGCGCGTCGTAATACACGTGCGACACCTCCCGGCTGGTCAAAATCGGGTACTGAGGATGGCTGGCGCTCCGCCACCCAGACTTGTTTCGCGGGTTGTCGATTTCCAAGGTGCCTGTGAGCNCTTCGATCGAGCTTGCCACAGGACGGAGCGCAGGACGCCCATACGTGTCGTATTTGCCCGGTTGTTCCACCATGATGCGCAGGGACTCGGCTTGGCGCACCTCGATCTTGAAGGACGCGTAGTCAAACTCAAAATCAGATCCTTTGAGTTGNAATTTCCCNGCCTTCACCAANCCNGAGAACGCGAANTCGCGANCCTCGCCCAAGGCAATCTCACCGCCGTCCGGCACAATCTGCACGTCCTGCGCCTCGCTCACCGCAATTTGGCTGATGCCCTTGAGGGACATGCGAAGGTTGTTCAGGCTCAGCGTGGCATACACCGTGCCTCGAGGCCGAGAATAAAACGCCAACACGTCGTGGTCGCGGGCGCCCTTTTGGCACAGCATGTGTTTGACGGCGCGGGGGTTGACTTGACAAAACCCGGTGGCAAGATCCAAATCGACGTACCCCACGTTGGTCAACCCCACCAGAATCATCTCGGCTTGCTCGGTTTGGAGCCCCAAGAAATCGGCATACTCCGCTGCATAGAACGAATCGACCCCGCGTCGGTTGGTGTACCGCGAGAGCTCTGCCAGNGGATGAATGGGGTCGATGCCCATCATTTGGTCGTACACATCCTTCTCNAAACAATCCAAACTCCGGAACGCGCCAGGCTCGGCGCCACCTCCGGCGAGCCGACGGAATTCCACCACGGGTCCGTCGAGCCGCCATTCCACGGCCTCGGCTTCCACTTCAATGCCATGGTAGCTGTCCACAAAAGGCTGCATGCCCACCCCTTCCACCTGGCGCGTGGCCCGAAACAGGCGCTTCTTGTCTAAGTACCGAATCGAAATGTCTTCGTGCGNCAGNCTGTCCTCACCCAGCCGCATCACCAAAGCCGCGTGCACAGCGTCCAACCCATCTTCCGAAAACAACACTTCTTGCGAGCGGCAGACCACCAACACGCTGTCGGCTTGGTTGAACGTGATTTCGGCAGGCAGGCCATCCGACCCCATCCCGCTCATCTTCGACCCACGCACCGCCAAGCCGCCCTCGTACGACACGCCATGAAACACGCTGTCCAGAACGATCCGCCCGGTGCTGGACTCGAACCTTGGGTAGGTGCGCTTTTTGGCCTGCTTTTCTGCCTGAACCTTGAAGTGGAGTGTTCCATGCAAAGGGGTGCCAAACATGTCGCTCTGAAACGTGGCGGAGTCCGTCGTGAACGTGCTNCCTTTCAAGCGGATGNTGAACGCGCGCACTTCCGCCNGAAAATCGCCNTCGCGCACCGTGCGTTCCCAATCCAAACGACCGGTCTCNACACGGAATTCGTTTTCNAGNACGTCGTATTGCCCACGGACCTGATGCANCCTGGCGCTGTCTCCCTTGGCCAAACACACCACAGTGCTTGAATCGCATGAAATCCTCGGGCGATNTTGNTCGTCCAAGTCAAACGCCATGCGCCCCCCACGNACCAACCANGTCCCTGTGTTCGCGCTGTGGAGTTTGCCCTGATTCAGCAAGCCCTCAGAATTGGCCAGATAGGCTTTGGCGCGCTGACGGTGCTTGGTGGACGATGCGAAGAACGCCACGTGCCGATGCCATCCTGTCCAGGCGGCGGCGTCGGGACGTTGAAGCAACGCGTCCACCCCCTTGAGGTAACCCCAAATCGACTCGGCAAACGGCTGCCTCGTTTCTTGAAGCGCCTCCACCAAGCTCATCACCTGGCCCTGACGGCCTNCNTCCAGGGCTGCAAACCTTGGACCGAACGACTTCTTGANCCATTTGGCTTCGCGCCCACCAAGGTCGGCAGCGGATTGCTCCATGTCTTTCAAAAANGAAGCCGGCGAAGGCCAAGCTGGTTCGTCTTGAGCCACAACGACGGGCACATTCAGGCACAAGGCCAATCCCAAAATTCCAATCCAACGCATGACCCCAAATTACTGGGCCAAACCAGGCCTCGGTCGCCCCGTCACATGGGTTTCCAACAGGCCATGCAGGCCCAACCCTCGAGAACTTTNACCCCTTTCACGTGCAAACCTGCCGCCTCCACGCACGATTGCATGGCCGGAACATCCCCCTCGAAAAACCCACTCAAGAGGAGGTGCCCCCCAACAGCAAGCGCCCTGGCGTAGACCTGCATGTCCTGCGACAACACATTCTTGTGGATGTTGGCCAGCACCATGTCAAACGCCCCATCCACATGCCCTGCAAGCAACGTTCCATCCCCNCATTCAAACCGCACCGGCGTTGAGATGCTTGGGTTCTTCACAAGGTTGTNCTCCGCGTTGTCCACCGCATGGGACTCGATGTCAATGCCCAAAACCCATTTNGCCTTGGACAACCCTGCCACCAGGGCCAACACCCCCGTGCCACATCCCATGTCCAGCACAGCTCGACCTTCCAAGGGCAAATCCAACATGGACGACGNCANCAAATGTGTGGTGGCGTGGTGGCCGGTGCCAAAGCTCATCTGCGGCGACACCACCACGTCCATCCCTTCGTCCGCAGGCGCATGAAACGGCGCACGGATGGTGCACTTCAATGCGCCACCACCATCGCGGACTTCCACCTTGGGGTAATCCTCCTCCCATTGGGCATTCCAGTTTTCTTGTTCGACCATGGATCGGTCGCAAGTCACTTTGGCAAATGCCCGGATTTCATCCAACAACTGCACAGCCAACTCGGCATCNACCTTGTCTTCCTCCCCGTGGGCAACCACGCCTGTGTCTGAAGGCTCGAACATGTCGAACCCACACTCCCCCAAATACGCCACCGCCACTTCCCTCGCCGGCAACAGCGGCTCGAGCGTCAGCGCCCAACGGTGGTAGCGCTTCAGCGCTTTCATCCCTTCAATGCTGGGTGGCCAGCCAAAACCCCTTGAAAATCCGTTGGATTCAGTGCCGCCCCTCCAATCAAGCCGCCGTTGATGTCGGCTTGGCCAAAGAGCTCAGCTGCGTTGCTCGGCTTGCACGACCCGCCATACAAAATGGCCACGCCTGCAGCTTTCTCAGCACCAAAGCANTCGGTCAACCACCCGCGGATGGCTGCGTGCATNTCCTGGGCTTGGNCCGAAGTCGCCGTTTTCCCAGTGCCAATGGCCCATACGGGCTCGTACGCCACAACCACGCGGTCCAACGCCTCTGAAGGCAAATCCAGCACGGCGGCCTTCAATTGGGCATGCACCACGTCCTCTTGCCGTCCCGCTNCNCGTTCTTCCAAAGTTTCACCACAACAAAACACNGCCTGCAACCCTTCGTCCACCANGGCTTGGACCTTGGCCTTCACCTTGTCGTCGGTGTCGCCAAACCGCGCCCGACGTTCGCTGTGGCCCACAATGGCCCCAGCCACACCNCAAGACTTGAGCATGTCNGCGGTGAATTCACCCGTGTGTGCACCGTGCCCTTCGGCGCTGACGTTTTGAGCGAGGATGTGCAGCCCTTCAGGTGCCGTGCCTGCCAGNGCNGCCAAATATGGCGCNGGGGCACCCACCATGACTTCCACCCCTTCGTGGCTCGCCAACCATTTGGCCATGCCATCCATCCACTCTTGGGCCTCGCCCAACAATTTGTTGCTCTTCCAGTTTCCAGCTACGATGTTGCGCATCACTTTTGTCTTGTCGATTTGGGGCCCAAAAATCGGGAACCCGACAACGCCAGCCACATGGACACCTCACAAAATCCTTTGGACGCATCTCAAGCCCTTACAAGCTTGCTGAAGACGCATTGGGGATTCGACGCGCTCCGGCCGCATCAAGTNNAACCNNTNCACGACNTNNCCCTTGGAAAACANGTGCTCGCCTTGATGCCCACAGGGGCTGGAAAAAGCATGTGTTTCCAGCTTCCCGCCCTGGCGCGTGGTGGATTGTGCATTGTGATCACCCCTCTTGTGGCGCTGATGCAAGACCAATGCGACCAACTCAGGTCTCGGGGCATTCAGGCGGAAGCCTGGGTGGGCGGAAACGGAGACCGCGTGTTGGACAACGTCAGGTTTGGACGCACCCAATTTTTGTACATGGCGCCTGAGCGCATTCGACATCCCCTGTTCCTCGCCCGTCATGGGTTTTGGGATGTCCGGACAATCGTGGTGGACGAGGCGCATTGCATTTCCCAGTGGGGGCATGATTTTCGACGTGATTTTCAACTGATTGGCGAGTTGGAGTCGCACTTCCCCAAGGCCGTCTGGGGCGCCTTCACCGCCACCGCGACGCAAGACGTGCTGAGGGACATCCAAGCGCAAATGCCAGTGGACCCCGTCATTCACCGCATGTCCATGAGGCGGCCCAATTTGGTCTTTGACGTGTGCACACACGGAGATCGGGACGTAACAATCCTGCGGGACATGAACACCCAGACAGGAAAAGGGCTGCTGTACGTCCAAACCCGACATGAGGCGGAACAGTGGGAAGCTCGGATGACGGAGATGGGCATTCCTGGAGCGGCCTACCACGCCGGTTTATCTCCCCAAACCAAAGAGAAACATCACCAGCAGTGGCGCGAAGGGCGGCTGCACGTGCTGGCGTGCACAAGCGCTTTCGGCATGGGCATTGATCAACCTGATGTGCGCTGGGTGTTTCACGCAGGACCACCTGCCAACCTCGAGGCGTACACGCAAGAAGCTGGGCGTGCCGGCCGGGATGGTCAAGAGGCCCATTGTGTCTTGTACGTAGATCCTGACGACATCCACAACCACGAGGTCCAGATTGAGCGCCAGTTCCCATCGGACGATGTGGTGCGGGCATGCTACCAAGACTTGTGCAACAAAGCGCAAATCGCCATCGGGGAACAGCCCGAGGGCTTGACGCCGTGCCCACCCCACGCAAACCGTCCAGCACTGAATCTGCTGGCGCAAGCAGGCCTCATTGCCCTTCGTGAACCGTCGCTGTCTCAGAAGCGCGATTCAGAAGGTGAACTGCAATGGTTGTCGCCCACAACGTCCACGTTGCCTCCGTTGCAGGCCTCGGTTCACGCTTGGGCCGCGCGTCATGCCCGTGACCCCATATCACTCCGACCTGGCTGGCTGGCCAAGACCATCGCCACCACGGGCGATGAACGCGCTGTGGCAGAATGCTTGGCCCAGTTGGACGCCATGGGGCTGGTCGAGTGGAAGGAGAAGCCCACTGACCTTCGCATCGAGTGGCTCGAACCTCGAAGGGACGCCCGGCATGTCGTGGTCGACCGGTCGCGCAGGAAGGTNNCTGAACAAANCTTGAAGGTGATGTCCAATTACGTCCATGGCCTTGAATGTCGGCCCAAGAGCATCGACCTTCATTTCTCCCGACAGGGAGGCAATGCGTGTGGCCAATGCGACACATGCACGGCAGACCGCAAAGCCCTTCGCAGGGCGCTCCAAACCAGGCTGGCATCGGGTCCAGTCTCCGGCGTGGATCTTTTGGACGCAATGCGGCCGGGTCATCGGATTTTGGCACGGGGCATCCTCCAACATTGGCTCAAAGCCGGCGCACTCGAAGCCAATTCAACGTTGTTGAAATGGGTGGGCACTCCTCCATCATCCGGCCGAGAGAACACCTAGTTTTGGCCCATGAACGAGACTTCCCCACCNAGCCCTCGCGTGACCTTGAAGGCGAAGCGCGACCAGAGCATCCGTCGGCGACACCCTTGGGTGTTCAGCGGTGGCATCAAACGCGTTGAAGGGCAACCGAAGGCTGGGGATTGGGTGCAAGTGTTTGCCAACAAGGGCGCGTGCTTGGGNTGGGGACACTATTCCCCGGATGCGAGCATCGCCGTTCGCATGTTGACCTTTGAAGATGCACTCCCTGACGACCAGTGGTGGCACCAGCAAATCGCAGATGCGGTCCGGGTGCGCAAGGACTTGGGCTTGTTCGGGAAAGAGGACCAGAACGCTTGTCGCTTGATTCATGCGGAGGGCGACGGCATGCCTGGGCTGATTGCGGACCTGTACGGATCTGTGCTGGTGTTGCAATGCCACACGCCCGGCATGCATCGGCACTTGGATGCGTTGGTCGAAGGGTTCAAATTGGCTTTGGGCGACGTGTTGGTCGGGGTGTACGACAAAAGCGCCAAGACGCTTGCCAAAAACGGCGGCGTGCCTTCTGAAGACGGCTGGGTTTGGGGCAAAGCNCCCGGCAACCACAAGGCNTTGGAATACGGCAACCAATACGTCATTGATTGGGAGAAAGGCCAGAAAACCGGCTTTTTCCTGGACCAGCGAGAAAACCGCGCCTTGCTCGGGTCCTTGTCAAAGGGGATGAAGGTGTTGAACGTGTTCAGTTACACGGGCGGGTTCAGCATTTCTGCGCTGGCAGCTGGCGCGAGTGAGGTCCACAGCTTGGACAGCTCNGCCCGCGCGCTTGAAGTGTGTGAGGAAAATGTCCGCNTGAACGGCATGGACGTGTCCAAACACAAGAGCATCCAAGCCGATGCCTTGGAATACCTGAAAACAGAGAATTTGTCGGAGTACGACATCGTGGTGCTGGATCCNCCTGCGTTCGCCAAACGGGCGTCGGCAAGACATGCTGCCGTTCAAGGCTACAAGCGCATCAACCTGCGGGCGTTGAGCATGATGAAGTCGGGCAGNTTGCTGTTCACCTTTTCATGCAGCCAGGCCGTCGACGACGCGCTCTTTGCCAACACCATTGTCGCTGCAGCCATTCAGGCGGGACGCACTGTGCGCATCCTGCATCGGCTGCACCAACCGCCCGACCATCCCGTCAATGTGTTCCACCCCGAAGGAAGCTACCTCAAGGGGCTGGTCTTGAGAATTGACGACTGAATCAGGGCTGAAGCCTCACAAGGTCCCAGCCTGAGTTTGTGCGAACGCACTTGACCCTGTCGTGAAGTCGGCTTGGGCGTCCCTGCCAAAATTCAAGGACCGAGGGTCGCAAGGCGAATCCACCCCAATGTTCCGGCCTGGGAACCACGTCGTCTGAGAACTTGGCCTTGACCTTCTGGAACTGGGCATCCAACGCGTCACGAGATTCCACGACCTGACTCTGATCAGAAGCCCAAGCGCCCAACCTGCTTGCCACAGGCCTAGACGCAAAATAGGCGTCGGATTCCGAGGCGGCCACTTTCGTCACTGTGCCGCGAATCCGAATTTGACGGTCTGCATGAGGCCAAAAGAACGTGGCGCCCGCTTTGGGGTTGGCCAGCAGATCCTGCCCTTTCTCGCTTTGGTAATTGGTGTAAAACACAAGCTCTCCTTGGCGGGTGTCTCGAAGCAAAACCACGCGCCCGTGGGGAAAGCCGTCTCGGTCCAGGGTGGTCAAGTGAAACGCGGTCGGATCTTGGATGCCTGCGTCAACCGCTTGCTGCACCCAGGATTCCAACGTGGCCCAAGGGTCGTTTCCTAGGTCTGCGATGTTCAACGTCCCCTTGCTGTAATCCGTGCGGCTGTGCAAATCCATCAATCGAGTGATTTGGACCAAAGGGTCTCCCCTTCCGTCGATTTGATCTCCACCAAGCATGTTCGCTGCTTGCGTGGACCTTCAAAGGACAACTTCGCGTANTTCCGTTGCTCCACGTACGTCCCGTCCACCCGGAATGAATTCGGTTCGTCCGCGGCGTGGGCCGCCCGACTGGTCAGCGGGCTCACAGTCAGGTCGTACACTTTTCTNCCGTTGCCCATGGTGTATTCGGACAATTCTGTCGTGTGGCGGTCGCCAGACAAAAAGACCACACCCCGGATGTCCTCTTCCTCAAGGCGTTCCAAGATCTGTTGTCGTTCGCTGGGGAATTGGCTGACATTCTCGTAAACCGCCGCGTCGTTGAGCACCTGCCCTCCCACACACACAAACTTGTACGGAGCCCTGGATTTCTGCAAGGCCTGGATGAGCCAGTCGATTTGGTCCTGCCCCAACACCTGGGGGGCATTGGTCTTGTTTTGGTGGTTGACCCGGTAGGTCCTGTTGTCAAGCAAGAAGAACTCCATGTCCACGAATCTGAACGCCGTGGAGACGCAACGCGGCGNTTCAGGAAGGCCGTAGCTCGGGTTGCTCCAGAAAGCCTCAAAAGACTCGCGCGACCAATCCGCATGCACCCAGCTGCCGTCGCTGTCGTTGGGGCCAAAATCGTGGTCGTCCCATATGGCGTAGTTCGGGCAAACTTGAAGCAAACGCCTCATCTCCGGCGTTTGTCTGGCGTGGGTGTACCGATGCACGAAACCCTCGTACGATTGAAAGTCCACCTCGCGCAGGTAAATGTTGTCACCGAGCCAGAGCATCATGTCGGGCTGTTCGTCCGCCATGCGTTCGAAAATCTCATAGCCCCCACCATAAGGTNTTCCCGGACGGTCGTACTTGGGTTCATTGATGAATGCGCAGCTGCCCGTCACAAATGAAAACGCCGGAGGATCCATGCGGTAATCCCACAGCACCTGGGTCGAAACTTCCAGGACATCGTTGATGGCCTTGCCATTCAACTTGAACTTGACGCGGTACGCCGTCCCCGGCTCCAGATTCGCCAAGGTGATGTGGGCGGTGTGCCCTGACCTTGCATCGGTTTGCACGGGCGACGTGGCCATCCATGCTTGGTCTTGACCTCCCCCCATGGTCATGTACTCCGCCACAACTTCGGATGGTCCCACCGTTTGGATCCACAACTGGGCAGACCTCATGCTCACGTGCCCCACCATGGGCCCAGTGAGCAAGGCTTTTTGACCGGCTTGACCCCAAGAAATCAGAACAAGCAGACACTGCGCCAAACACAACAGGCCCGCGCGATGGAGGTGGAAGATGCTTTGCATGGACCAAAGATATCCTGGCGATGGCACGGGCTCATGTCAGGGCACAAAAAAAGGGAGACCGAAGTCTCCCTTTTCCAATCGATTTGAAGCGTCTCTTAGCGAGTGACCACGAAAGTCTGAGCAGAAGAGAAGTCAGCGTGCATGGCAGCCAAGTTGTAAGTGCCAGCAGCGAGGTTGTGCTTCACCAAGATGCGGTTGCCTCCGACGACGTCGCCCTGAGTGAACTCGTGGCTCAACACCACCTTGCCGTTCAAATCAGTGGCTTCGATCACCATGTTCTCCTCACCCAAAATCAACTCCTGGTCGAACTTCACACTGAACGTGCTTTCGAACACAGGGTTGGGGAAGATGCTCCACTCGGTGTCGTTGGCGATGCCAGTCAAACCAGTGGTGGCCTCACCTTCGCAAGAACCATCGTTGTAAGTGGCGTCCACGTTGTAGTTGGCCGCAGTTGCGTCAGTGCAACCGAACACCTTGGCGTCGTCTGTAGAGAACGTCAAGTCGTGCAAGCGCCAAGTGCCGCCTTCACCGTCGCGTCCCTGCAAGTTCAACACACCAGTGGCAGTGCCGTCGGTGGTCAATTGCATCAACAACACTTTGTTGCCCACAGCAGCAGCAGCCTGCACGTCAGTGGGAACCACGAACCAAGCGCCGTCGGTCACAGTCAATTCTTGACCAGCGAGGAAGTTGTTGTAGTCCACGCCAATGGTCCACAAGTTGTTGTCTTCGCTGTTCTTCGCGCCCACAGTCACCCAGCTGTCAAAAGCCAAGCCGGGCTCCATGGCCACAATGCTCTCGTTGATGTCGAGAGAAGAGTAGCTGCCGTACTGGTGCTGGAAGAAAGAGCCAGTGGTGGCCACGTTCAACACGTGATCGTCCGCAGCGAACACGGCGTGCAAAGAGTGTTGGGCAGAAGGCAAGACCGCGTAGACACGGTAGGTGTTGCCTGGAACGGTGCCGTTGTTGTCAACGGCTTCCACGACCAGCTCAACGTTGCTGGCAGTGGCTCCGAAGCCCATCATCAAGGCCGCGGTCATTGCGAAAAGGTTCTTCATAAGAATGGATTTGTTGTTTGTTCTGATGCTATGTAAAGTGTGTAGTGAAAATGGACTACGCGATAAAGATAGAGAAAGCAGTTTGATTTCTCCAAACAGTTTGGCCGAAAATTATTGTGAATTCATCGANGCTTCCNCTCGATTCATCGAGAGACTGGCTTNAATTCTTTGCATAACGGTCACGCCAAGCGCCTTGCACAAGACGCACGCACCCGTCAGAATCCAGCCGCACCCGGACACGCGAATCCGTACCTTCGTTGCACAACCACATCACATGAACAAGATACAGAATTTGGTCGAAAATCGCTGGGTGGAGGGCCTTGGTCAAGGCACCGAGCTTCATCACGCGGTCACAGGAAATGTGGTCGGCGTCGCGTCCACCGACGGCATTGACTTTGAGTCGGCCTACAAGTATGCACGTGAAGTGGGCGGGGCGGCCCTGCGCAGCATGACGTTCCAAGAACGTGGACGCATGTTGAAGCGACTGGCCCTTCACCTGCACGGTATGAAAGATCAATTCTATGCGGTGAGTTGGGCCACTGGGGCCACGAAGGTTGACGCCTGGATTGACATCGAAGGTGGCATTGGCAACTTGTTTGCCAACGCCAGTTTGAGAAGGCGGCTGCCGGACACCCCATTTGCCACCGATGGAGAGTTCGTGCCACTCAGCAAGGAGGGCACGTTCGGTGGCCACCACATTCTCGTTCCCAAGCGCGGGGTGGCGGTGCACATCAACGCATTCAATTTCCCCGTGTGGGGCATGTTGGAGAAGGTGGCGGTCAATTGGTTGGCAGGCGTTCCTGCCATCGTCAAACCGGCCACCGTCACCTGCTTCTTGACGGAAGCGGTGGTCGCTGCCATTCACGACAGCGGCATCCTCCCTCCTGGCGCCTTGCAATTGGTGTGTGGTTCTGCAAGAAACATTCTTGACCACGTTGATGAACGGGATGTCGTNACGTTCACAGGTTCCGCTTCCACCGGAATNGCCTTGAAACAACACCCACGCATCTCACAACACGCCGTGCCATTCAACATGGAAGCCGATTCGTTGAACTCGGCCATTCTCGGGCCTGACGCTGTGCCTGGGACGCCTGAATTTGATTTGTTTGTCAAAGAAGTGCGGAAAGAGATGACCGTCAAGTGTGGTCAAAAGTGCACTGCAGTGCGCNGGGTGTTNGTNCCAGCNGCAGTCCANGAGGAGTTCCAAGCCGCACTGATGGCTCAGTTGCACAAGACCCAAGTCGGCGANCCNCAAANGGANGGCGTGCGCATGGGGGCGTTGGTNGGAAAAGCCCAAGTTCAAGATGTGCTCGACCAGGTTGCTCGGTTGGAACAAGAAGCCGAGTGGCTGTTTGGGCAAGACAAAAAAGCGGATGTGCTTGCGGACAATCCTGAGCGGGGCGCTTTCCTGCCGGCCATGTTGCTGAAGCATGCCAATCCGCATGAAGCCACTGCGGTGCATGAAGTGGAAGCGTTTGGGCCGGTGAGCACAGTGATGCCATACCACGACGTGGAAGAAGCGGTGGCCTTGGCAAACAGAGGCCTAGGGTCGCTGTGTTGCAGCATCACCACACACGATCCCAAGGTGGCCCGCGAATTCGTGCACAACGCCGCGCACATGCACGGCCGAATCTTGGTGCTCGACAGGGATTGCGCCAAAGAGAGCACGGGACACGGCTCCCCAATGCCCCTGCTGGTGCATGGAGGCCCCGGCCGGGCCGGTGGTGGCGAAGAAATGGGTGGCTTGCGTGGCATCAAGCATTACATGCAACGCACCGCCATCCAAGGTCACCCCACGATGCTCACGGCATTGACGGAACAATTCCAGCCTGGCGGCGCCCAACCTGAGAGCGAGCCCCACGTGTTCCGAAAGCACTTCGAGGATTTGAACGTTGGCGACACCGTCACCACGGCTCGTCACACCGTCACCGAAGCGGACATTGTGAATTTCGCCAACGTGTCCGGAGACCACTTCTATGCACACGTGGACGAAACGAGCCTGGAAGGAACGATGTTCGAAGGTCGCGTGGCCCACGGGTATTACATCTTGAGCAAGGCTGCAGGCCTGTTTGTGGAACCCCGCAAGGGCCCCGTGCTGTTGAACTACGGCATCGACGATTGTCGGTTCACCAAACCCGTTTACCCTGGCACCACCATTGGGGTCAAATTGACGGTAGTTGAAAAAATCGCGCAAGAACGCCGTGAGCCCGAAGACGTGGCCAAGGGCATTGTCCGCTACCGCGTGGAAGTGGACGACCACGAAGGTGAAACCGTGGCGGTGGCGACCATCTTGACCATGGTCAAGAAGCGCGACCAAGGCCCCGACGCACTTTGATGTGGACACCGCTCTCTAGGTCCATCCACATCGGGATGGTGGCGTGGTTGCTGTGGCCGTTCCTTGGAAGGGCGCAAGCCGATGTCGATTCTTTGGATGTCTGGGTGCGACGGATGCACCCTGCGCCCTTCATGCGTTGCATGCCCTCCGATTGGGAATCCAAGCTTGATGCGCTCAAGGTGGGTTGGGAGGACATGACCCACATGGAACATGTTCGGGAAGTCAACGCCTTGCTTCAAAACTTGCAAGACAGCCACGCTGCCGTATCGGCGTGGGATTGGATGTGGGGCGTCGAGCGAGAGCATGGAAGCGTTCCCATTCGCTGGGCTGTCGAAGGCCAAGGGCTTTGGGTGGCGGAATCCGCAATCGACGGCTTGCCCGCGGGCACCCGCGTCCTCTCGTTGAACGGCATGGAAGCCTCCGAATGTGCGGCCGTTGTCCGTGACTTGGGCAACGTCGAAGGCGTGAGTCCTGTGGGTCAGGTCAGGACTGGCGTCCACAGTCTGACACCCTGGATCATGGGCCAGACCCAATCCGACACGTTGCACGTGCAGTGGTTGGACCGGACTTCTGGCGCTGTGAAGCTGGTGGCCATTCCTGGCGTGCCTTTGCGGAAGGCCGGCAGGGCCTGGCGGCCCATTTCACAGAAGGGGCCTGCAGTGCAATGGACATTTCCCGAAGAAGAGAACCCACTGGGATTTGACGGGGCCTCCCTCCTGGCCGTGTCCTCCTTTTCACAAGGCCGATTTGGCAAGTACCAGCGTCGTCTTTGGAAGGGATTCCAACGGGCCAAAGAACTGGGCCTGCCTGTCGTGATTGACCTGCGCGGCAACGCAGGTGGACAGTCGGCCAGGATGGAGATGCTCTGGAGGCATGTGGCGAACGGCAGGCGNAAACTTCCGTTTGGCCTGGTGNCAAAACAGAGTCCAGAAACNNGCCGCGACATCCACCGGCACTACAAGCGATTGCGAAAAAGGTGGGTCGACAAGCACAAGGACACCTCTCAAGATGCGCGGTACATCTACGACCTCGCCCATCTTCCAATGGGGGAGCTGGACACGCTTGAATTCGGTGTTCAACCGCTTGTGGATTGGCGCTTCCAGGGTCCCGTTTGCTTGCTGATGGACGGTGAATCGGCCTCGGCAACCGTGTCNTTTGCGGGGGCATTCAAACAAGGACGCCGCGGACCTGTGTTTGGGGAGCCGTGCTTGGGGCCCCAACAAGGGACCATGGGCAACCCCATGCTCAAGATGTTGCCTGAATCCGGAATCGTGATCAGCATGTCCACCGCCGTGTACATGGCCGAGGCCAGAGGAGACTGGGGAAGCACCTCTCCAGTCCAACCGGACGTGTTCATTCCGCAGATGTGGCGCAACAAGGACGCCTTGCGTGCGAACTTGCAAGCATGGATCGACAGCCATACCCCAGCCGAATGAGCCTTTTCACCTTCAGGTGGGCCGTTGTGGTGGTGTGTGCCGCTGGCACCGACATCCAGGCCCAGCTGCCGAGGGCCCTGACCGAGGGAATGCGGTTGAGCAACCAAATCTCAAGCGCGCTTGCACTCGAGCCAGACATGCAACAAGAAGTGTTGGAGGTGGCCTTGCAGGGAGATGCGTGTTTGACCCATTGGAGGGCGCTGCAAGATTCGGCAGAAGCCTCAAGCATGCCGGAGGCCGAACTTTTGAACGTCTTGGCCAAGGTGCGCGAGGAAACCACCCGGTGCCGGACTGAACGACAGAACAACATCCACGACATTCTTCCAGACAGCCTGAAAGCCAGGTTCAGCGCGTTGGATGCACCTGCCCGACCCAATGTGTTGCATTTTGGGCTGCACAACCGGATGGACTGCAAGGTCTGCGNCACCNCCAAATCCCCTCAANAATGACACTCCGCCAGCTTTTTGGATGCTTCACNTGGCTGTCTTTGGCCGGAGTCGCATGGACGTCTTGCGNCACCCACGTCANACCCCTGCACCAAGAGGTCNANCCTTGGATCGGNACTGGCGGNCACGGCCACACCTACCCCGGGGCCACGTCGCCCTTCGGAATGGTCCAACTCAGTCCNGACACCCGCCTGGAAGGCTGGGACGGATGCGGTGGCTACCATGACACGGACAGCGTCATTTACGGGTTCAGCCACACCCATTTGCAAGGCACCGGGGTCAGCGATTATGGAGATGTGCTGGTCATGCCCTGCACCCAATTCAGGCAAGGCGACCAATGGCGGGACAAGTACAAGAGCGGATTTCGGAAGTCCACAGAACAGGGACACGCGGGATACTATGCCGTCACTTTGGACGACCACGCCATCCGCGCTGAGCTCACCACCACACCACGTGTGGGTGTGCATAGGTATCGCCTTGAAATCCCGGATACGCTGACCTGGATTGTGGACTTGGAGCACCGAGACGACTTGATCCATTACAGCATCGAACCACGTGGGTCACGCATGTTGGTGGGACATCGCGTGTCCAAGAATTGGGCGGAGGAGCAACACGTGTACTTCGCGATGCAGTTCGACCAGGATTTCGATTGGGGAGATCAATTGGGCGTCATCTCCAAGTNCGACANGCTCGCAGACGGCACCCTGGCGCAAGAGATGACCATGGTGCCTGTGTTTGTGGCAGACTTCGGCGTGGTTTCCGAATTGAATGTGCATGTGGCCTTGAGCTTNTGCGACATCGAGGGGGCCCTGGCCAATTTGGAGNCCGAGGCCCCCGAGTTTGGGTTTGAGACGCATTTGGCCCAAAACCAANCGCGNTGGGACAACCAACTCGGCCGCATCGAGGTGAAAGGTGGCACCCCGTCGGATCGAACCACGTTCTACACCGCGCTCTACCACGCGACCACCGTGCCCAATTTGGCCAGCGACGTGGACGGACGCTACAGAGGCACAGACCTTCAGGTGCATCAGCTGAATCCCGACGAAGGAGACCATTACACCGTGTTCAGCTTGTGGGACACCTACAGGGCCCTGCACCCTCTTTTGGCGTGGATTGAACCGACCCGAACCAGGGACATGGTGCGCACCATGCTCCGGATGTACCGCGAAGGCGNNCAGCTGCCNGTNTGGGAATTGGCCTCGAATTANACGGGCTGCATGATTGGGTACCACAGCGTGCCGGTCATGGTGGACGCCCTCGCGTGGGACATCGGCGANTGGGACCAAACCTTGGCCCTCGNAGCCATGGTCCAAGCTGCGGACAGCATGCACCTNGGCCTCGACGCCTATGCCGAAATGGGCTACATCCCCTCCGANCACGAGCACGAAAGCGTNTCCAAAACCCTGGAGTACGCCTTCGACGANGCCTGCATCGCGNGGATGGCAGCCCACCTCAACCANGCCGACGTCGAGACGCGGTTCCGACGNCGAGCCGCCCACTGGACCAACTTGTACAACCCCGCCAGCGGGTTCATTCAACCCAAAAGAAAAGGCGCTTGGAATGAGGGGTTTGAGCCTCGAGAGGTCAACTTCAACTTCACCGAAGCCAACGCGTGGCAATACCTCTTTGCCGCCCAGCACGACATCCAAGGCCAAGCCGCACTGGCGGGCGGAGATTCNGCCTATTTGGCCAAAATTGACGCCATGTTCAACGCCCCTGTNCANACCACGGGACGCGTGCAACCCGACATCACAGGGCTTCGAGGCCAGTATGCCCACGGCAACGAGCCCAGCCATCACGTCAGCTACTTGGCTTCCTACGCTGGGGCGCCGTCACAAACTGCGGACAGGGTCAGGGACATCTGCAAGAACCTGTACAACGACTCCCCAGCCGGTTTGTGCGGCAACGAAGACTGCGGCCAAATGAGCGCTTGGTACGTGTGGAGCGCCCTGGGCATGTACCCCGTGGAGCCTGGAAGCGGCCAGCTCGTCCTTGGCAGCCCCCTGTTTGAGCAGACGGTGGTCCGACCTGCGCAAGGAGAACCCACCACCCTGGATGCCCCAAAAGCCGCCACACGACCGTACATCGATCAGGCCGCATGGACCAGCTTGAATGGCCAAGTTTCGGAAGGAACTTCGAGGTCGTTTGTCACCACCCAACAACTCCGACAAGGCGGAACCTTGAATTTGAAGATGTCGGACAAACCGGGCGATCGATTTGGGGTGAAACCTGAGGACCGCCCCACGTCTCTTTGGGAATCCCCGGACTTCTTGGCGGTTCCAGGAATTGAAGCACCAAGGACATTCCAATCCGAGAGCGCTGCGTTCCAACTCCAACACATTCAGCCTGACGCCGTGTTGAGCTACAGCGTCAACGACGGAGCCACGTGGGACATCTATGACGGCCCTGTAGCGGTCCAAGAAACCACCCACATCTTGGCGCGGGCCACGCTGGACGACTTGACCTCCAACACGGCGGCACACACGATGCTGAAAGTGGACCACGGATGGCGCATGACCCTGGAGCATGCCCCAGACAACCAATACCTGGCAGGCGGCGACCAAGCACTCATCGACGGCCTCGAGGGCGGTCATGATTTCCGCACGGGAGAATGGCAAGGGTTCTGGGGGGCGCCCATGGTGGCTCGCATTGATTTGGGACGCGTTTGCAACGTGCAAGGCCTCGAAGTCCATGCGCTCCAGGACATCAAACCCTGGATCTGGGCCCCACGTCACGTCCAATTCTCTGCCTCCAAGGACGGCCGGGATTTCGACGTGGAAGGGAGGGTCNATGTGAANGTNGAAGAAGACGACACCGAGGTGCAAGTGGTGACCTACCGGTTGGACAAGNCCATCCGCACCCGACACCTNGAGATTGCCGCGGCGNCNCATGCTTCNATTCCCGAGTGGCATTTGGGGCGGGGCAACGACCGGTGGATGTTCTTGGACGAGATTCGGGTGGACATTCAAAAACCATGAACCACGCAGACAATCCCTTCTTGGGCCAAGGATTGGCGTCGACGACCCTCCACCCTCTCGGGCTTGAAGTCGAGGGGGGCGATGGACCGTGGATACACCTGAAAGGAGGCGGAAAAGTGTTCGACGGCATCTGTGGGATTGGCGTGTCCAACTTTGGCCACGGCCATCCTGCCATCACCGATTCTCTCCACGCGCAACTGGACCTCAACCTGCACACCATGGTGTACGGCGAGTTCATCCAAGACGTGCAGCGCCAGGCAGCCGCCAGCCTCAGGGCTTCCTTGCCGGCGGACTTGGACAGCGTGTACTTCGTAAACTCGGGCGCTGAAGCTGTGGATGCCGCGCTCAAACTGGCCAAACGCCTGACGGGCCGCACCAAGATCATGGGCGTGGAAGGCGGCTACCACGGGAACACCCATGGCGCGTTGTCGGTGTCGTCCAACGAAACCAGAAAGGCCCCGTTCCGGCCTTTGCTTCCTGAAGTGTCTTTCCTGAATTGGAACGACATGGCGGACTTGGCGCACATCGACGCCAACACCGCTGCGGTGATCGTGGAAACGGTGCAAGGCGACGCCGGCATCCGGATCCCCGACAAGGCTTGGCTCCAAGCCCTGGCCAACACCTGCCGAGAGCACGGAGCCATGTTCATCCTGGACGAGATCCAGTGCGGCATGGGACGCACGGGGACGACCTGGGCATTCAGCCAGTTTGAGGTGGTTCCTGACATCCTGTGCATGGGCAAAGCACTGGGCGGTGGCATGCCCGTGGGCGCGATTGCCACGTGCACGCACCGGATGAGCCAACTGGCCCACTCTCCCTCGCTGGGACACATCACCACGTTTGGAGGCCACCCCATGGCCTGCGCGGGAGTTCGAGGGGCCTTCGAGGCACTTGAACAAGTGGACATGAAGCAGGTGGAAACCCGATGCCAGCATTGGCAGGAGGCCCTCGCCGCCCATCGCGCCGTGCTTCAAGTGCGACGCATCGGGGCCTTCATGGCCGTGGAGATGGAGCACGCCGACCTGGTGTCACAAGTCGTGACGGCTGGTTTGCAGCCTGCACGACAAGGCGAAACGGGCGTTCTGATGTTTTGGTTCCTGAGCGTTCCTCATGCCTTCCGATTGGCCCCACCGTTGACGGCCACCGACCAGGAAATGGAAGATGGACTCGCGTTGGTGCTGAAAGCCCTGGACAGCGTCACGTGAGCGGAGGCAAGCCGAGCTGAGCCCGGGACCACGCCGCCAACGCCGCGATGGACCGCTTCGATTCAGGAAGAAAGTCCGGCAAGAGCTGCCATCCATGCACTGCTTGAGGCTCAGTGCGGACCGTGAGACTCACCTGGTCTTGTGTCAACTTTTGGCTGAGCTCCACCACATCGGGGGCCAAAAACTCGTCCTCCGCGTACTCCAAATACATGTCCGGCCACCCCTTGTAGGTCCCAAGCAAAGGACTGACGGCTGCAGAGGACCTGTCGCGGTCGCCCAGGTATTGCGCCGCATACTCCTCGGCATCTTGGTGGTCAAAAGGGCTGTGCGCCACGGCATTGACTCCCACTGATGCGGCATTGGTGCGCAAATCGCACCAAGGACTGAGCACGGCGACGCCGGCAAGCGCTCCCGCCCCAGGCCCTTCGTCCGCCATCATTTGGGCCACGGCGCCCAAAGCCAAGTTGCCTCCGGCAGAATCGCCAATCAGAATCATCTTTTCACCTTGTGCGGACCAGTGCTTCACCGCACGATGCACATCCTCGTGGGCCGACGGGTAAGCGTGCTCAGGAG
>PBWG01000074.1 GCA_002729115.1 Crocinitomicaceae bacterium
CGCGGCATGGCTGCGTCAGACTTTCGTCCATTGCGCAATATTCCTCACTGCTGCCTCCCGTAGGAGTCTGGTCCGTGTCTCAGTACCAGTGTGGGGGATAGTCCTCTCAGACCCCCTACCCATCGTAGCCTTGGTGAGCCGTTACCTCACCAACTAGCTAATGGGGCGCATGCCCATCTCTTACCGTAACCTTTAATCATTCAACCATGCGGAAGAATGATACTATGGGGTGTTAATCCAAATTTCTCTGGGCTATCCCCCAGTAAGAGGTAGGTTGCATACGTGTTACGCACCCGTGCGCCGGTCGTCAGCGAAAGAGCAAGCTCTCTCCTGTTACCCCTCGACTTGCATGTGTAAGGCCTGCCGCTAGCGTTCATCCTGAGCCAGGATCAAACTCTCCATTGTAAGTGTTTGATTTGTGTTGACTCTCTGGAATCGTTTTACATCTACTCCCGAAGGAGTCGATGACCTTCTTCCGGGGGGAAGAAGGATTTTGGGCTGCTGCATCAAGTCAAAGAACGTTGTATCTCGTCAGGGATAAAACCCCTCGTGGATGGCTTTCTTCAAAGCGGACGGCAAAGGTAGGTCGTCTTTTTAAACCACCAAGGCTTTGATGGTTTTTTTTTCGACTTTCCAAGTCGTCCGTTCTGTCAAAGATTGTTTGCTTTCCTTCGAAAGCGGCCGCAAAGGTAGTCAACCTATTTCATCCACCAAACGATGGGGAAATGTTTTTTTGGCTGCCTGTCCAACCGTCTGTCAAAAGTGACTTGCCTTCCGTTGAAAGCGGGCGCAAACATACTGGGTCTTTCTGCCCCACCAAAAGAACACTCAGTTTTTTTCAGCCTTTTGTTCGACCAAAAAACTCAAGTCGCTGAACAGCTGCGACATAGCCTTGGAGTCCGTGCCGTCGTAAAAGCCGCGCAGGCGCCCTTGGTCGTCCACGAGCACGATGTTCTCCGTGTGCACGAAGTCCTGAAATCCGCCGTCTCCTTCATCCAAGCAGCTGAAATACGACCGCCTGGCCAGCTTGTAAATGTCCGTTTTCGGCCCCGTCAGGAACCACCAGAAGTCGGAATTAGCTGCCTGTTTGTTGGCATAAGCCTGAAGGACGGACACGCTGTCGGCTTGCGGGGTGACGCTGTGGCTCATGATTTGAACGGGCCAAGTAGGCTCGATTCGGTCGTGAATCCGCTTGAGGTTGGCCGTCATCTTGGGACAAATGGTGGCGCAACGGGTGAAGAAGAAGTCGACCACAAGGATTTGGCCCTGCACATCGGCGTGCCGAACGGTGTCCCCCTCTTGGTTGACCAATTCAAAGTCGAGGATGCGATGCGACTCTTGCCTCAACGCTTGCGGATCCACCAACGCCGGATTGAGGTCGGCCGGCTCGTACACCGGGAGATCATAAGGCTCTCGGAAGTACATGAAGTACGCCACGAGGACGGCAGCCGTGAAAATGCCGAAAAAAGACGCAATGCGGATCATGGTGCAATGGGCGTTTGGGAGGAATGCAACAACTTTCCATCCACGTAGGTTTGAAGCACCTTGGAAGAAAGCACCTCGTGCGGATCGTCCAACAAGAGCCAATCCCGATCCACCACCACAAAATCAGCGCGCTTGCCAGGCTCCAACGAGCCCACCTCTGCCTCCATGCGCGAAGCCAGCGCCGCCCAAAGGGTCATGCCCAGCAGGCTTTGTTCAGGCGTGAGGGCTTGATCGAGGTGGAAACCCTCCTTGGGAGAGCGTTGGGCATCTTGTCGAGCCACCGCGGCCAAATGCGTTTTGCGCGGGTCGATGTCCTCCACCGGAAAATCGGTGCCCAACGGCAACATGCCCAGCTGACCGTGGAGGTCTTGGTAGGCGTACGCCCGACGAATCCGCGCCCGGCCCAACCGCTCCCCCGCCCAGTACATGTCCGACGTGGCGTGGGTAGGCTGCACAGAAGGAATGACCGCGTGCATGCCAAACTTGGAGAGGTCGTCAGGATGAATCACCTGGGCGTGCTCCATGCGCCAGCGCAAATCGTTGGGCCCACCAAGGAGTTCGCCGTACATGTTCAGCACGAGCCGGGCCGCACTGTCTCCGATGGCATGGGTCGCGGCTTGGAAACCCGCGTCAAGCACTTCGGCCAACTGCCCCCGGTACACGTCGGGATCCTGCAACAACAACCCACGGTGACCGGGTCGGTCGTCGTACGGTTGAAGCAGCGCCGCCCCTCTTGACCCCAATGCACCGTCCATGTAGAACTTGAACGACTCGGCCACCAGTTTGTCTGTGCGAAGTCCGCCATGGGCCACCATGGAATCCAGGTTGGCCCGAGTTGGGTTGGCCATGGCGACCACGCGGAGTTGAAGGTCTCCTGTTTGGTGCAGCGAATCCAAGAGCAAGATGTCCGCCCAGTCCAAACCAGCGTCCGTGACAGTGGTCAATCCACAGGCGATCAGGTTTTGCTCCGCCTGGGCCAAGGCCAACTGCTTTTCTGTGCGGCCGGGCTTGGGAATGCGTGCGAGCAGCGAATCGGCCGCACCGTCGACCAACACCCCCGTGGGTGTGCCGTCGGACCGGCGAAGAATTTCCCCGCCCGGCACCTCACCGACCTCCCACATCGACGACGCCTCCAGCGCCGCACGGTTGGCCAGCACGGCGTGGCCGTCGATGCGTTGCAAGACCACAGGGGTGCCTGGGTGCAAGCTGTCCAAAGGTCCCCGATCAGGAAAGTTGCGGTCGGCCCAGTCGTTCTGGTCCCAACCTCGGCCTCGGATCCAACCCGACGCTGCAGGTCTGGCCTTGGACACGGCGTTCACCACTTCCTTGTAGGAGGTGGTCCCCACCACATTCAGCCGCCCCAAACCCAAAGCGTACCCGAGCAGGTGGCTGTGGGCGTCGATGAACCCCGGGTACACTGTGGCCCCTTTGACATCCACCACGCGGGCGCCGCGGTGGGCGTTGAGGACCTCTTGCTCTTTGCCAAGCGCCAACACCCGGCCGTCTTTCACAGCCATGGCTTGGGCGGTGGTCCCACGGCCATCCATGGCGACAATGTGCGCGTTGCGCACAACCAGGTCCGCCGTGTCGCCGCCGCAACCCGACACCAGGGCCCAGCACAGGGCCACGGCGCATCCAAATTTGAATCTCATGAAGGTTGTTTGTTCCAATGGTGGGCACTGGCTTGGGCGGTGGGCATGATGACCATGTCGTTGATGCACACGTGCCCGGGCCGTGAAAGCACGAACTCCACGGCGTCTGCGATGTCCTGCGCCACAAGCGGGTCGTACCCTTGGTACACCGCTTCGGCGGCTTCGGCATCTCCTTTGAACCGCACCATGCTGAACTCCGTCTCGGCCGCACCGGGACAAATTTGACTCACCCCGATGCCCCGGTCCACCAGGTCGATTCTCATGGCTTGGCTCAAGGCATCCACCGCGTGCTTCGACGCGCAATACACATTGCCCCCGGTGTACACTTGTTTGCCTGCGATGCTGCCCATGTTCACCATCCTTGAGCCGGCACACATATAAGGTACACATGCACGGGCCAAAAAGAGGAGGCCCTTGACGTTCGTGTCCAGCATCCGGGCCCAGTCGTCGTCGAGGCCTTCGTCAAAAGGCCCCTTGCCCACAGCCAAGCCGGCGTTGTTGACCAGTGCGCGAAGCTTGGGGTCTCCGTCGCCCGACCCCAGTCCTGCGGCCTGCATCAATTGGGCAACCCCGTGGTCGGTGGCTTCGCGGTCCCGGACGTCCCACGCCGCGATGTGCGCTTCAGCGCCTGCGGTCTGGCAAGCCAACGCAACTCGTTCCAGCCTCTCTTGGCGGCGGCCCGCCAACAGGACGTTCCACCCCGCCGCTGAAAGCGTCAGTGCCGTGGCTTCGCCGAAGCCGGACGTGGCCCCGGAAATGAGCACCCAGGGTTTGGGGCCGTTCGCAGCTTGGTTCATTGTGAAGGACGTTTGTGTTGGTCCGACTTCTTGCCCTTGTACATCTGGAAGCCCACCCATTTGCAGGGCAGCGCGCCGTTGAACACAGGGATGCGCTTGTGCGGCCTGAGCCCCACACGTTTCAATGCTTCCTCGTTGGAGCTGATCACCCAGGCCTCAAAGCCCGTCCAATTGAACTTCAACCGGTCGCCGATGCCTTCGTACATGCCCACAACATCCCCAGGGTCGAGGCGTTCGCCGTAGGGCGGGTTCATGACCACCACCCCTGATTCTGTGGGAGGCCGCAGGTTGAAAAAGTCGGCTTGACTCACCTGCACCATGCCATCCACGTCCGCTTCTTCCAAGCTGTGTCGGGTTTGACGGATGGCGCCAGGGTGGTTGTCGGAGGCCCAAATCAAGGTCTCGACAGGCTTGACGCCGTGCATGGACTCGTCGCGGATTTCGCGCCAAGCACCGGCATCAAAGTCGCTCCACTTCATGAAGGCAAATTGCCGCCGTCCCGCCTGCACGGGCAAACCAGACGCCCAGAGCGCCGCCTCAGTGGAAAACGTGCCTGAACCGCACATCGGGTCGATGAGCGGCGTGCCAGGGCGCCAACCACTCAACGCAAGCAACCCCGCAGCAAGCACTTCGTTGAGGGGTGCCTTCGCTTTGGGTAGGCGGTATCCACGATGGGACAACGGCGCTCCAGTGGCGTCCACACTCAAGGTCACTTTGTTGCCTGCGATGTGCAGGTGGAGTCTCACGTCGGGGCGCACCCGGTCGATGCTCGGCCGTTGGCCCGTATTGCCTCGAAACCGGTCCACCACCGCGTCCTTCAAACGCAGGGCCGCAAAATGGTCGTGCGTGAACACCTCCGAGTGCACGGTCGCATCCACCACAAAGGTGCCGTCCAGCGGAATCAAGTCTTCCCAGGCAAAGCGGGCACTTTGCCGGTAGAGGTCGTCCGGGTTCTTGGCGTTGAACTCTGTGAGGTGCCGCAAAACGCGCAACACGAACCGGCTGTGCAGGCAGAGGTGGTACATCGCCTTGAGGTCCGCCTCACAAGACACCCCTCTCCTTCCGACCACCACTTCCGTGGCGCCGGCTTGGTTCATGTCCTGGGCCACCAAGTCTTCGAGACCGGCCAGGGTTTTGGCATGAAGTTTCATCCGCCTTTTCGTTTCGTTCTGTAGCCCTGCTTTTCCAGATGCGCCACCACCTTGTCGCGGTGGTCTCCTTGGATCAAAATGCAGCCGTCTTTCACCGAGCCGCCCACGCCGCAAAGCTGCTTGAGGCGCTTGCCCAAATCGAGCAACTCCGAGGCAGGTCCATCAAAATCCTCCACCAACGTCACAGGCTTCCCGGCGCGCTGCTTGCGATCCAGGCTGACGTNCAANGTGGCGGCAATCTCCACCGACCAAGCTTCGTTCTCCTCCTCTTCGACGTCCCANGANAANCCGGGNTTGGTGCTGAACACCATGCCGTCTGACTCCGTGCGGATGCGACCTTGTTTGCGTTTGCCCATGGCCGTCGAAGGTACGCACGGTCCGCGGGTCCTTGATAGTTTTGTGGNATGTCCAAACGACGAGGCAAACCTCCCCGCATCCCCCAACTCGGCGCCCATGGCCTGGACGACGCCTTGCACGAATACGCCACCGATTGGTCCACCTCCGAACCCGAGGGATTGGCCGNCCTGCGACGCGCCACTTGGACCCAAACCGTGAAGCCGCAGATGTTGTGCGACGAATTGCAAGGCCGGCTGTTGGCCTCTGTCTCTCGCATGGTGGCGCCCAAGCGCGTCCTGGAGTTGGGCACCTTCACAGGGTACGCCACCGCCTGCCTCGCGGAAGGCCTTGCTTCGGACGGGCGGCTCGACACCGTGGACATCGACGACGAGTTGCACGACCTGCACGACGCGCATTGGCCTCAACTGGGATGTGCCGACCGCATCCACAGACATGTGGGCCGGGCGTTGGATGTCCTGGAATCTGGCGCCTTGTTTCAGGAAGACCCGAATCAATTTGACCTCGTGTTCATCGACGCGGACAAGGCCAACCAGCGCACCTACGTGGACTGGGCCATCGACCACGTTCGCGACGGGGGGTGGATCCTTGTGGACAATGTGCTCTGGTGGGGCGACGTCCTGAGGGTGGCCGCCGGCACTTCAGACGATCCTCAAGCAGTGCGCATCCACGAATTGAATGCGCACATGAAAGGCCATCCTGCGCTGGACAACGTGTTGTTGCCCTTGCGAGATGGCCTTCACATGGCGCGGCGGTTGCCGCGATGAGCAGACGCTTACGCCAGCACGTCGGCGACCGCATCCGCGGCCTCCTTCAGCAAAATGGCGCTGCGCACTTCCAGTCCTGACTCGTCGATGATGGCCTTGGCCTCCTCAGCGTTGGTGCCCTGGAGGCGCACAATGATGGGCACGTTGATGTCGCTCATGTTTTTGCAGGCGTCCACCACCCCTTGGGCGACGCGGTCGCAACGCACAATNCCGCCGAAGATGTTCACCAAAATGGCCTTCACTGCAGGGTCTTTCAGGATGATGCGGAAGGCCTTCTCCACGCGTGCCGCGTCGGCGGTGCCGCCCACGTCCAAGAAGTTGGCAGGCTCTCCCCCGCTGAGCTTGATGATGTCCATGGTGGCCATGGCCAGCCCTGCACCGTTCACCATGCAGCCCACGTTGCCGTCGAGCTTCACNTAGTTCAATCCGGCTTCGTCCGCTTCGACTTCGGTGGGGTCCTCTTCCGTCTTGTCGCGCATCNCGGCGTAGTCCGGGTGACGGTACAANGCNTTGCCGTCAAGACTCACCTTGGAGTCCACCGCGATGATTTTGTCGTCGGAAGTTTTCAAGACGGGGTTGATTTCAAACATCGCAGCGTCGCATCCCACGTACGCGGCGTAAAGCGCCTGGGTGAATTTCACCATTTGCTTGAACCCTTGGCCGGAAAGGCCGAGGNTGAACGCAATGCGACGCGACTGAAAGCCTTGCAAGCCCACGGCAGGGTCGACTTCTTCTTTGAAGATCAAGTGTGGTGTCTTCTCGGCCACGGCCTCGATGTCCATGCCGCCTTCGGGCGAGTACATGATGATGTTCTTGCCTGATGCACGGTCGAGCAACACNCTCATGTAGTACTCCTCGGGCTCGCTGGCGCCGGGGTAGTACACGTCNTCAGCAATGAGGATCTTGTTGACTTGCTTTCCCTGGGCATTGGTTTGGGCGGTGACCAAGTGGCCACCCAAAATGCCTTGAGCCTTGNCCTTCACTTGGTCCAGCCCCTTGGCCANAACCACCCCGTGAGATCCGGTCTCGGTCACCGTGCCTTTGCCTCGGCCACCAGCGTGAATTTGNGCTTTCACGACAAACCACTCCGTGCCGGTTTCTTCTGCCAATGCGACCGCCGCATCGTGGGCGGCTTCAGGGGTGTCAGCCACCTTTCCTCGTTGGATGGCCACGCCAAAAGATTGGAGGATGCTTTTGCCTTGGTATTCGTGGATGTTCATGTCCGTGGGGTTGTGAGAATCGGGCGCAAAGGTAGTAGCTTGGAGGCGTGATTCAAGCCACGAACATCGTCAAAAGCTACGGGGCGCTCGAGGTCCTTCGAGGCCTTGATTTGAGGGTGGAACCAGGAGAGGTTGTGGCGATTGTGGGGGCCTCAGGTGCGGGCAAGTCCACCTTGCTCCAAATCCTGGGCACGTTGGACGTCCCCAACCAAGGAGAATTGCACATCGACGGCACGCCGGTGCACGGCATGTCCAGGGGCGCCCTCAGCCGGTTTCGCAATGAAAACTTGGGCTTCGTGTTTCAATCGCACCGGTTGCTTCCTGAATTCAACGCGGTGGAGAACGTGATGATGCCCGCATGGATTTCGGGGCAATCCACCGACAAGTCGGCGCCACGTGCTGAAGCGTTGCTCCAAGAACTGGGACTCGNCCACAGGCTTGCGCACAACCCNTCGGANTTGTCCGGCGGNGAGCAACAACGCGTGGCCGTCGCACGGGCGCTCATGAACCGGCCCAAGGTGCTCCTGGCCGACGAGCCCTCTGGAAATTTGGATTCCGAAAACGNGGAGGCGTTGCACGACCTCTTCTTTCAGTTGCGCGACCGCTCGGGCCAAACCATCGTGCTGGTCACCCACAACGAGTCGCTGGCCGCCAGGGCCGACCGCACGTTGCGGATGGCCGACGGCCAGTTCATTTGACCACATCGCCCCGAACGAACACCGCGGTGCCCGCGAGTTTGTCGTGCAGGGCCTGACGGTGCGGAGCCAACAGCAACAAGGTGCCCACCGTCACNACNANCCCNGCNGGNCCNGCCAANAATCCCAAGGCTGAAATCCCTGAAACCGCCCCCACCGNNGCAAAGACAGGGCGAACGTANTTCACCAAAAACCGCCGCANNTAAAGGNCGAGGTCTCCCNTCGTNCCATCAGGACGTGCGATGCATATCCCCANGATCCACTTGCCGGGACTCGCCCCTGNCNCACCCTCCACCATCGGGTACATCACACCAATCAACGCGGATGCGGCGAGCAGCGAAGTCAACCCTTGGTCGAGCCCCGCATCCACCAACATGGCTTCCACTGGCGCGTAAAGTTCAAGAACGCCATCGAGGCCAGGCATGGACTCCACGAGTTGAAACCAACCCCATCCCTGCCAAGCGCACGCCATCACAGCGAAAGTGGACATCACATAATCCAAGGCGGCGGCGGCCAAACGCGGTCCTGCCCCGACTCGCTGAATGGGATGTTCAAGCATGGGATAAAGGTATTCATTCCTATGCGCGCACAGAAAAACAGAAAAAAGCTATGCGCGCACAGCAATATCGTGTACATTGGACGCATGAACGCCTCAGACACGATCGATTTTCAGCTCCGTTGGGGGTGGAGCAAGCTTGCCCGCCTCTACTCCAGCATGGCGGAACACAACGGGATTTCCCTCAGCGTCGGGTACGCCCTGCTCAGCATTGAGAAAGACGGCACCCCAAGCACTAAGCTCGGCCCGCGCATGGGCATGGAAAGCACGAGCCTCTCCCGCACTTTGAAGGGCATGGAAACCGAGGGATTCATTGAGCGACGCGCCGACGCCGAAGACAAGCGTCGCGTGCGGGTGTTTTTGACCGACAAGGGCCTTGTGGCTCGCGGGCAAATCAAAGAACTCGTCATTGAGCTCAATGCCCGCTTGCATGAGCTCCTGGGAGAAGAAGCCGCTGCGCAACTGCTGGAAGGACTCTCCAAACTCAATGAATTGCTCGAGGCGCCTGAACAATTGATTCCGACCAACTGGGCCCCGTTGAACGACAACACACTTGCCTCCTCATGAGCACAAACATTCCATTTCACCGCATCAAACGCGTGGCCGTCCTGGGCTCTGGCGTGATGGGCTCGGCGATCGCATGCCACCTCGCCCAATGCGGCGCCGAGGTGTTGCTCCTCGACCTGCCTTCCGACGAAGGACCCCGTGACGCCATCGCGGCGGGGCACCTCAAGAAGAGCCTGAAGGGCAAACCCTCCCCCATCTACAGCAAGCGGTTCGCTGCGCGCATCGAGACCGGCAATTTCGACGACGACCTCTCGAAGCTTGCCCAGTGCGATTGGATCTTGGAAGTGGTCGTGGAGCGGTTGGACATCAAACAGCAGCTGTTTGAAAAGGTGGAACAACACCGCCGGCCCGGCACGTACATCACCTCCAACACCAGCGGCATCCCCATGGCGATGCTGGTGGAAGGACGCAGCGACGACTTCAAAGCGCACTTCTGCGGCACCCACTTTTTCAACCCGCCGCGGTACCTGCAGCTTCTTGAGGTCATTCCCGCGCCCGACACACGCCCAGAGGTCGTGGACTTTTTCATGGCCTACGGCGAGAAAATCCTTGGCAAGCAGACGGTGCTGTGCAAGGACACGCCCGCCTTCATCGCCAACCGCGTGGGAGTGTTCGCAATCCAAGCTTTGTTCCACACCGTGCAAGACATGGGGCTTTCTGTGGAAGCCGTGGACAAGCTGACCGGCCCTGCGATGGGCAGACCCAAAAGCGCGACGTTCCGCACCTGCGACGTGGTCGGCATCGACACCTTGGTGCACGTTGCCAATGGCGTGGCCCAAAACTGCCCCGACGACGAGCGTGCGGAAGTCTTTGGCATCCCCTCGTTTGTCCAGCATTTGGTCGACAAGGGCCACTTGGGCAGCAAATCGGGACAGGGCTTTTACAAGAAGGTCGTCCAAGACGGCAAGAAGGAAATCCACGCACTGGACCTCAAGACGCTGGAATACAACCCCAAGCAAAAGGTCAAATTCGCCACCCTCGACGCCGCCAAACAGGTGGACGACTTGAAGGCGAGAACCCAGCTTCTCTTTCAAGGCCAAGACCAAGCGGGCGAATTCTACCGCCGCATTTTTGCGGACGTCTTTGCCTACGTCAGCCACCGCCTTCCCGAGATCAGCGACGAAATCTTCCGCATCGACGACGCCTTGCGTGCGGGATTTGGCTGGGAATTGGGGGCGTTCGAGAGCTGGGATGCCGTGGGCCTCGAGGCTGGATTGAAGGCGTGCACCGACCGCGGTTTGGACGTGGCCCCTTGGGTGCACGAACTGGTGGCTTCAGGCGCCACGTCGTTCTACAGCGCGGCCGACGGAAAGCGAACTTGCTGGGATGTGGCCTCCAAAACACACACGGTCATTCCTGGGCAAGAAGGGCGCATCGCCCTTGCGTTGTTGGACGAGGACAAGACAGTTTGGTCCAACAGCGGCACCACGATTCAAGACCTTGGAGACGGCATCCTGAACATCGCGTTCCACACGAAAATGAACACCATTGGCGCCGAGGTGATTGAGGGCTTGAACAAAGCCGTCGACTTGGCAGAAAGCGACCCGAAGTGGCGCGGACTGGTGATCAGCAACGAAGGCGCCAACTTCTCTGCGGGCGCCAACGTGGGCATGATCTTCATGTTGGCCGTGGAACAGGAATGGGACGAGCTCGATTACGCCATCCGCCTGTTCCAAAACACGACCATGCGGTTGCGCTACAGCGGCATCCCCGTGGTGGCCGCACCCCACCAGTTGACTCTGGGCGGCGGCTGCGAAGTTTGCCTCCACGTGGACAAAGTGGTCGCCCACGCGGAGACTTACGTCGGCTTGGTGGAATTCGGGGTCGGGGTCATTCCCGGCGGTGGCGGCACCAAGGAATTTGTGCTCCGCTTGAACGACCAACTCGGCGACGGAGACATCCGCATCAACGCCATGCGCGAACGGTTCTTGACCATCGGCCAGGCGAAGGTGGCCACGTCGGCTTACGAGGCATTTGAACTCGGGTACTTCCGCGAGGGCATTGACGAAGTGGTGGTCAACCGCAAGGACCAGCTCGCGAGGGCCAAGGCTGCGGCGCTGGCCATGGCCGATGCCGGGTACACCCAACCGGTCAAGCGCAAAGACATCACGGTGATGGGTCAAGAAGGCATGGGGATTGTGTACGCCGGCGCCAGCAGCATGCACGCCGGAAACTTCATCTCCGAGCACGACAGATTGATCAGCGAAAAACTCGGTTACGTCATGTGTGGCGGGGACTTGAGTGCCCGCACCGAAGTCAGCGAAGACTACCTGCTCGGCCTGGAACGCCGGGCGTTTCTCGAACTCTGCACCGAGCGCAAGACCCTTGAGCGCATGCAGAGCCTCATCCAAAAGGGCAAAATTCTCCGGAACTGATGGACGCATACATTGTTGGCGGATATCGCTCCGCCGTGGGCAAAGCCCCCCGAGGCGCCTACAAATTTCTGAGGCCCGACGACCTGGGAGAGCAGGTCATCCGTCGGCTCATGTCGGATTTCCCTCAGCTCGACAAAACGCGCATCGACGACGTCATTGTCGGCAACGCCACCCCGGAGGCTGAGCAAGGCTTGAACATCGGCCGCATGGTCTCACTCATGGGCCTGGACACCGACAAAGTGCCCGGCATGACGGTCAACCGTTACTGCGCGAGCGGATTGGAGACCATCGCCATCGCCTCGGCCAAGATCCACGCCGGCATTGCGGACTGCATCGTGGCTGGGGGCATTGAAACGATGTCCCCCATCCCGTTCGGCGGATGGCGCATTGTGCCCAACGCCCGCGTGGCCAAGCACAACCCCGAGTGGTACTGGGGCATGGGCTTGACCGCAGAAGCGGTGGCCAAGGAGTTCAACGTGTCCCGCGAAGACCAGGATGCATTTGCCGTGGAGAGCCACCGTCGGGCCGCCGCCGCCATCGACAGCGGGGCCTTTGCAAGCGGCATCGCCCCCATCGAAGTGCAAGAGATTTTCCTCGACGCAAAGGAGCAGCGGCAAGAGCGGACCCACGTCATTGACACCGACGAGGGCGTCCGACGCGGCACCAACGCCGAGGCGCTCGCCAAACTGAAAGCCGTCTTCGCCGAAGGAGGCTCGGTGACCGCAGGCAACAGCTCCCAAACTTCGGACGGGGCTGCCTTTGTCATGGTGGTCAGCGAGCGCATGCTGAAAGAACTCGGCGTGGAACCGTTGGCGCGTCTGAAATC
>PBWG01000075.1 GCA_002729115.1 Crocinitomicaceae bacterium
GTGTCTGCGGATGTTGCGCGTCAACACGCGCAGGATGTTTCGGATTTCCTTTCGCTCGTCGTCCTTGAGCATTTCCAGCTCGTGGTTGAGCGGGATGCAAGCGCCAGGCTCGATGAACGTGACCGAGCCCGTGTTGGACGACCCCAAAACGGCACCGTTGACCTGGCGCTTGTAGCTGCTCAACACAGCCAGGGCCCGCCGCTCCTGCACAAAGCCTTCTCGGATGTCGGCCAGGAAGCCGCGGTCTTGCACGTGCTTCATTGCCCGCAGGAAGGACCGGTTGATTTTGCGGCGCACCGCAGTCAAGTCCGCCCGGATGGCTTCGAGCTCCGGCGACGCGTTGTCTCGGATGTGGCCCTTGGCGTCGAAGACTGCGTCGATGGCTTCGATCAGCTCGGTGCTGGGTTCTTGGCCCTCGACCACCGCTTCCAGGCGCGGCCAGGGCATGTCGCTTTCTGCCAAGACGGCCAACACCTGGTTCATGATGCGCGATGCGGTGGAGATGCGTCGGAATCCGGTTTCGTCCAGCACGCTGTCGCGCACGCCGAGGAGCTTGATCTCCCGCTTGAGTTCGTCGAATTCCAGCATGGGCCATCCCGTCCCGCCAGACCGAATGCGCTGCATTTCGTCGGTTTCTTGGAGCGTTCGAATGACCCAAGTCCTGTCCTTGCTCGGCGTCAAGGTGCTTGCGCGCTTTTCGCTGCTTTCACACCCCGCCAATTCCCGCAACAATTCGCGGATGACGTCGAATTCGAGATCCTCTGAGATCCGCTCGTCGAAGTGGTCGATGTGTGCGCCGGGCTTCATCAGAAACCAGAATGGTTCAAGGCCTTGACTTGTTCAACGCCGAAGGCCACAGCTTTTTTCATTTGGGCTTCCCGCGTGTCGGCGGTGTAGTCAAACCAGGTCGTGGCGGGGTCTTTTTTGAACCAGGTCATCTGCCGCTTGGCAAACTGACGGGTCCGCGTAACGATCCATTCGACTGCCTCGTCCAAGGAACACGTGCCGTCGAGGTGTTCGAAGAGCTCCTTGTACCCCACGGTGTTCAAGGCATTTTCATGGCGGTGGGGGAGAAGGGCCCGGGCTTCTTCCAGCCATCCTGCCTCCATCATAAGGTGGGCCCGCTTGGCGATGCGCACCCGCAATTCGCTGCGCTCTGGGTTCAGTCCAATGGACACCACGCGCCACGGACGTGGCTTGGGTTCGCCATGGTGAAAGGAGCTGAACGGCTTTCCTGAGGTGAGGCACACCTCCAGGGCACGCACGACGCGCTGCGGGTTGGACGTGTCGATGCGTTCAGCGTGGGTGGGGTCCAGGGTCCGAAGCTCTTCCATGAGCGGCGTCAAGCCCTCTTCTTTGAGCCGTTTGTTCAACGCGGTGCGCAAGGCCAAATCTGCTGGTAATGGGTCCAATCCGCGAAGCGCCGCTTCCACGTACATGCCAGACCCGCCGGCCAGCACGGCGCTTCCACGTTCGGCGCACAGTTGGGACAGCACGGGCACAGCCTGCGCTTCAAACGCCCCGGCGCTGAACAATTCAGAAGGAGGGAGGAAGTCGACGAAATGGTGCTTGGCCCCCGCCAGCTCTTCCGCGGAAGGGTGGGCCGTGCCGATGGCCATGCCTTGGTAGACCTGGCGGGCGTCCGCATTTACAATCTCGGTCTGGAGGTGTTGTGCCAAGGCGACCGCCAATTCGGTTTTGCCCGAGGCCGTGGGCCCCACGATGCTGACCACCACCCCCATGGGTCAAATCAACCCGTCGAGGTCGTCGATGGACAAGTGCTCGCCCCCAAAATCGTCGTCGTCCTCATCGTCGTCGAGGTACGCATCAATCTCGGGGTCGCCCGTTCGGGTGGGTTTGCTGTCGTTCTCGCCCAAGTCCAAATCCATGCCGTCCAGCAACTCGCCGTCCTTGCTGTCGAAGGCGGGCGGGGTTCCGAATTCGTGACACAGCGCGGGGTAGGCCCCGTCGGGCTTGGCGTCTTCCAGCGACACGGGCTCCACGTAGAAGCACCACATGCGCAAGAAGTCGTAGACGTAGATGGCGCGGCTCGCCAACGACGGCACGAGGTCGCCCACCGTCCGTTGGGTCATGGCCTCTTCCGGTTGGTCGCCTGACTCGGCCATGGGGTCGCTCATGTCCATCAGCGGGAATTCCTGACCGCGCGACCAGGATTCGTCGCTTTGGAAGAACGACGCCATCTCACCGGCCTCCCATCCAAACGCATCCAGCACTGCGAAATGCAGGTGCATCAAGGGGGCGTCGGTTTGGATTTCGATGTCCCGAAACACGTCTTCTTCCGTGTCCAAAATGACACGCAACCTGAGGATCTGCGCCATGCCACGAAGGTACGCCTGGTGTGGAGTAGTTTTGCTGTCATGATCACCCGACTTCTCAAGATTCTCGTGGCTGCCGCATCGGTCGCGTACACTGTGTTGTTGTACACCCAGGGCAGCTGGGGATCGGCCATCGGCATGACGCTCTTGTCCATCGTGCTGGTGTTGGTCAACCTGCGGAGTGTGCGCTTGGTGGTGGCGTTCGCCAACCTGCGCATGCAGCGCATGGAGGATGCTGCGAAGTGGTTGAACCGCATCAAGCCGGCGCAGCTTTGGCCTGGTCAGCGCGGATACTACCATTTCCTGTTAGGCAGCGTCACCATGCAGCACAACTTGATCGAAGCGGAAGCCAACCTGCGCAAGGCCTTGAGCCTGGGCCTTCGTCAGGACCACGACAAGGCGGCTGTGAAGCTGAATTTGGCGGTGTGCTTTAGTGCCAAACAAGACCGCAAGCGCGCCATGGTGATGATCCAAGAGGCCAAGCGTCTCGACACCAAAGGCATGCTCAAGGGCGACATCAAGCAGGTTGAGGCGATGATCAAGAACCCGCGCGTCGTGCAACGCGCCCGCCGCTGATTCAGCGGTTCAGCAGCCGCTCCAAATCCCCTTCGAGCCTGGCGTTGGCCAGGAAATTGCGTTCCAGGTCTTCGGCAAACGGGAAGGCCGTGTCCAAGCTGGCTGTGCGGGACACCGGGGCGTCCAGCGCCTCAAAGCAGCGCTCGTGAATGCGTGAGCTGATCTCCGCGCCAATGCCGCCGGTCATCGTGTCTTCGTGGAGCACCAGAGCCTTGCCTGTCTTGGCGACGCTGGCCATCACCAGGTCCTCGTCCCAAGGCAACAAGGTGCGCAAGTCGATGACTTCCACGTCCCATTCAGGGTGGTCTGCCAGCACCGTCTCTGCCCATTGCACGCCCAATCCGTAGGTGATCAAGGTGGCGTCCTGTCCTTCTCGGACGACGTGTCCCTTGCCAAACTCGAGGAGGTAGTCTTCCTCAGGCACCGGGCCGGTCAAGCTCCGGTAGAGGTACTTGTGCTCGAAAAACAGCACGGGGTTGGGGTCGTCGATGGCCATCCGCAACAAGCCCTTGGCGTCGCCAGGGGTGGAGGGGTAGGCGATCTTGAGGCCCGGCACGTGGAAGAACCAAGCCTCGGTGCTCTGGCTGTGGTACGGCCCGGCGCCGACCCCGCCGCCTGTGGGCATGCGCACGACGACGTCGGCCTTTTGGCCCCAACGCCAATGGATCTTGGCGAGGTTGTTGACGATTTGGTTGAAGCCGCACGTCACAAAGTCGCTGAACTGCATCTCGACCATGGCCTTCTTGCCGGCAATCGACAGCCCGAGCCCTGCACCCACAATGGCCGATTCGCACAGCGGGGTGTTTCGGACGCGGCCTTCGCCGAACTGGTCCACGAATCCGTCGGTGACTTTGAATACCCCGCCGTATGGGCCGATGTCTTGTCCCATGAGCACGAGGCCGGGATGGCGTTCCATGCTGGTCCGCAGTCCCTCGGTGATGGCGTCGATGAACCGCAGTTCCCGGCCGTGGGCCTCCGGGACCGTCTCCGATCCTTGGGGTGTTCCCGGGGCGTACCGGTCGGTCAACTCTTCGGAAGTGGAGGCCTCGATGGATGGCTCGGCTGCGGCGTGCTTCAGCCCGTCTTGGATGCGTGCCTTGTGGTCCGCGGCCAGGGCTTCTTCGAAGGTGTCGTCCAAGATGCCCGCCTTTCGCAAATGTGCTTGGATTCGGGTCACCGGATCCACTTCTGACCACCGTTCAATGAGGCCGTCTGGGTAGTATTTGGTGCCCGACGCTTCTTCGTGTCCACGGATTCGGAATGTCTTGAATTCCAGTATAATGGGTCTAGGCTGTTCTCGCAAAGATTCAACTGCGTCACGCACCTTGTGATACACGTCGAAGAGGTCGTTGCCGTCGACTTGGATGGCGTCCTCTTCAGGGATGCCGTAGCCCACCGCCTTGTCGGTGAAGTGGGCGCAACGGAACTGCTGCTCGCTCGGTGTCGACAGTCCCCAGGCGTTGTTTTCGATGCCGATGATGACAGGCAGCTGCCACACGGCCGCGACATTGACGGCCTCATGGAAGTCGCCTTCCGACGCGCCGCCGTCCCCCGTGAACACGAACGAGCATCCTCCGGTGCCGTCGAGCTTCTCGGCAAGGGCCACCCCATCGGCCAGCCCAAGCTGGGGACCCAGGTGGCTGATCATGCCCACGATGTGGTGCTCAGGGCTGCCAAAATGGAAACTCCTGTCTCGCCCTTTGGTGAAGCCGTGGTCCTTGCCTTGGAATTGGGCAAACAACCGGTCCAGCGGCACGTCGCGGGTGGTGAANATGCCGAGGTTGCGGTGCATCGGAAAGATGAACTTGTCGCGNGGCATGGCNGCCGCCACCCCCACAGAAATNGCCTCCTGGCCGAGCCCGCTGAACCACTTGCTGATTTTGCCTTGGCGGAGCTGCGACATCATCTTCTCCTCAATCATCCTGGGCAGAAGCAGCTTGGCGTAGAGGTCGCGCTGTTCGTCCGCCGACAGGCCACGGGCGTCGAACTTCAGGGGGTTGTGTGGGAACATTTCCGACATGGTCCCGAAGGTAGATGCAGGAGGTACCTTTGCGGTTCACGCATGAGCAGCANTTCTTCACAAATCCAGGTCCGTGTGTTGCCAGAAGACATTGGCAATCCGNAGGCGTTGCGTGCNGCGGTCAACCGNCAGTTGCGCAAGCAAGGCAANGCGCCGNTGNANGAAGGNGACGAGCCCCGCATNTTGCGCCAAAGTTGGGACGCNNGNCGNCGGCCCGTGCANGCCCAGTTGCTGGTCGATTGGGGAGAAGAAAAGGCACCTCCGACGTGGACGTGGTCCAAGCTCGCTGAGAACGTGCCAAGCGTGATTGTGGTGGGTGCAGGGCCCGCAGGGCTGTATGCCGCGTTGGAGTGCATTCAGCTCGGAGTTCGGCCTGTGGTGTTGGAGCGTGGCAAGGATGTGCGGGCACGCCGACGGGATTTGGCCAAGCTCAACAAAGAGCATGTCGTCAATCCTGAATCCAACTACTGTTTTGGGGAAGGTGGCGCGGGCACCTACAGCGACGGCAAACTCTACACGCGCAGCAAGAAGCGTGGCGACATCCGGGAAGCGCTTGAATGGCTAGTGGCCCACGGGGCAGACCCGCATATTTTGGTGGAATCCCATCCGCACATTGGCACGAATCGCTTGCCTGCGGTGGTGACGGCCATGCGCGAGACTGTGGAAGCGGCCGGTGGTGTGGTGCACTTCGACACCCACGTGACCGGCCTGGTCCGCGAGGAAGGTCGCTGCGTGGGCGTGAAGGCGGGAGACCAAACCTTCTGCGGCGAGGCGGTGGTGCTGGCGACGGGCCACAGCGCCCGCGACGTGTTCCACATGATGGTGGAGGAAGGACTTGAAGTGGAGGCCAAACCCTTCGCCCTCGGCGTACGTGTCGAGCATCCGCAGGGCTGGGTGGACGAGGTGCAGTACCACGGTGAGAAGGTGGAGGGCCGACTGCCGCCCGCCAGCTACAGCTTGGTGTGTCAAGTGGAGGGCCGTGGCGTGCACAGTTTTTGCATGTGCCCGGGTGGCATCGTGGCACCTTGCGCCACGTCTCCTGGCGAAGTCGTGACCAACGGGTGGTCGCCGTCCAAGCGCAACAACCCCTACGCCAATTCAGGCATGGTGGTCCAAGTGGGGCCGGAAGATTGGGAGCCGCTCGGCTTTGAAGGCCCCCTTGGTGGGCTGCTGTTCCAGCAGGCCGTGGAGCAAGCGTGTTGGCGTGAGGCAGGCCAAACCCAAGCCGCCCCCGCCCAGCGTCTCAAGGACTTTGTGCACGGCCGCCCATCCCGCAACCTCCCCAAAACCTCGTACCTCCCAGGTGTGGTTCCGGCCCGCCTCGACCAAGTGTTGCCCGAGGTGGTGTCGCGCAGCTTGAGGGAAGGGTTCAAGACGTTTGGCCGGAAAATGAAGGGGTTCCTCCACCCAGAGGCGGTGGTCATCGGCCCCGAGTCGCGCACGAGCAGTCCTGTCCGAATCCCAAGAACCCCAGATGCGTTGGTGCATCCAGGGCTCGATGGGTTGTACCCGACCGGCGAGGGCGGGGGATATGCAGGGGGAATTTTGTCCGCGGCCATGGACGGCCGGCGGGTGGCGCGAGCTGCCGTGGAGGCCTTGGTCGCGCGCCGGGGCTGAGGGCGTCCTCAGATCAAGAACCGGGGAGACAGCAACGGCCTGACGGAGTTGCGCGGGCGTCCCAATTGGAAGCCAAAACCGACCTGGGTCATGCTCCACAGGATGTCGCGGTCCGGCACGAAGGTCACCCCCAACGTGGCGTGGGACCGGCGCGTCAGCTGCACATCAATGCCCGCCCGCACGGGCATGGCCAGCCGCCTCATCCGCTCGGAGGGCAGCTCGGCGGTGAAATTCCGCACCATGGGTGGGGCGTCATCGGACATTTGGGGTGCCGTGACTTCTTGCTGTTGCACGGCGTATTCCTGGCGGACCATGCTGATCCATCCGATGCCGCTTCCAATCCATGGCCGAACCGCGTGGGTGTGCCTGTGAAACGGAGTGTAGTTGAACACCGCACCGAACGCCCGCATCCGGGAATTGTGGGCGAAGGACCCGTTGTCAAATTCCGCGTTCCCGCCCAAGACCATCAAGTCCATGCTCAAGCCTTCATGGAGTTGCTGGGACATGTTGAAGCCCATGCTGGATCCAGTGTACAGGCTGTTCGCCTTGGCCGTGCCGGCCACCCACTCAAATCCAGGCTTGTGGCCTTGGGCCAAGCATGCGGCGGACAAGAGGAGGGTGCAGAGGGCGAGGCCTGGTTTGGCCCATCGGGATGGGAGACGTGGAATCAACATGAAATGGGTCTTTCCCTCCCGTTACGCGACCTCGTTGAAAAAGGTTACACGCGTTCGCTCAAGGCCAAATCTGCCAGCATGCGTCCCACGGTGGTGCCGATGGCGACGCCCATGCCGCCCAGCCTGACGCCCGCATGCAGTCCTGGTTTCAGGGTTTTCACCTCTGGGCGTCGGGAGCTGCCAATGCCCAGTTGCCCAGTCCACCGATGGGCCACCTGGAAAGGGCCGCAGCCCACCACATGCCTTTGGGCCCATGCGGTCAGGCGATCGGCCACCTCGTCGTTGTCGCGGCAATCCCATTGGCGTCCACCGCCAATCAGCAGACGTCCCTCGATTTCACGGACGTACACGTAGCCGCGGTCGTGGTGCACCGTGTGGTCCAGCTTCAGTCCTGGCATGACCTGGCTGACCAGCACCTGGTTGGCCACGGGGCGCACTTCGACGTCGATGAGGTTCTTGGCGAAGGCGTTGGTGGCCAGCAACACATGTCGGGTTGAGACGGAAAGCGGTCCGGCGGCAGCGGTCCAGATTCCTTGGGCGTCGGTCAACTTTTCCACCTTGAGGCCAGGCCACCACGCCACGCCCGCGCGATCAAGCCCTGCCCGCATGGCTTGGACCATGGCGCTGGTGTTCAAGTCCCCCTCAAGGGGGCTGCGGAGTTGGCCGCACAAGTCGTGCAGGGTGGAGGATTCGGCCGGTGCTGCGTGGAATGGGGTGTTCTGAAACACGTCTTCGAGCGCCTCGTTCAAGTCGGGCAAGAAGGCCATGACTTCTTCGAAAAGGGCCGCGTCGGTGAACGCCTCGACCGCGCCACAGACACGGTGCCCGAGGGCCTTGTCGCCCCACTTGGCACGAAGGGCTTGCAACCCCTCCCAACGCAACCGCACCAGGTCCACGGTGGCCTCGGGGCCGAGCGCATGCCAATCGTCCAGCAGTTCGCTGGGGCTGCCAAAGCACGTGAACCCCGCGTTTCGGGTGGAGCCGCCGCCGCCGAGGGGCAGGGCGTCGACGACGGCGATGCGCCACTCGGCCTTGCGAGACGCCAATTCCAGGGCGGCGTTCATGCCCACGATGCCGCCTCCGACCACCAAGGCGTCCAGGGGGGCTTGCGGAGAAGCTTGAAGCATTTGAGATTCCCAAATG
>PBWG01000076.1 GCA_002729115.1 Crocinitomicaceae bacterium
ACGTTGTCCAACAACGTGACCCTCCCGGCGTCCAACCCGACCAATTTGGCCAAGGTGGTGCGCTGCATGTTGACCGACAACGAAGGCACCGTCAACTGCACGTTGCCCGTGGTGGAATTTTGGCTGTGCCTGGCGCTGACCGTCGCCGAGAAAGGACTGCGCGGAACCTTCAAATTCCACTGCACACTCGACTGAAAGGTGTTGCTCAGGTACTCTTCTTGGCTGCTGTTGAGGTTCTGCTGAAAGTTTCCAGAGGAACCAAAATTGACCGACGCGGAAAACCGGCTATTGGGTCTGGCCCTCGGGTCTTGGTTGTGGGTCCAACGCACGAAGAAGTTGTTGGCAAGGGCAAAGCCGGGCGTGCCCGCGAAGCCCTGACGTTGACGCTGGAAACTCACGTTGACCCCCCCTTTGTTGCGGTACCTGTGGTTGTAGTTGGACCCCAAACGCACCGCCCAACTCCCGCCCGTGTAGATGTCCGCCAACACCTTGGCGTCCCAGTGCTCCCCGATGGGCACGTAATAACCCAGGTCCTTCAAGAAGAACCCCAGGTTGCCTCCGTCGCCGTAGCTCGGCAACAACACCCCCTGACTCTTCTTTTCTTGCTGCAGAGGAAACCACCCAAACGGCAAGGCCAAAGGCGTCGGGATCTTTCGAAACTTCAAGTAGAGCGGGCCGCTGACCACCTTGTCGTTGGGCACCATGATGGCCTTGGACAGGTGGAAATGAAAGTGTGGGTCCTCGGCGTCGCAGGTGGTGAACTTGCCACTCCTGACGTGGACCGTTTCGTCGGGCTGCCGTTTGGCCTTCCCCGCATGGAACACGGTGCCTTGTTCTTGGGTTACGGCGTGCGTGCTCAACCCCTTGCCGGTGCTGAAATTGTAGCACAATTGATCTTGGCTGAACGACTGCCCGTTGTCCTCGAACACAGGCCGACCGACCCAGGCCCCGAGGCTGTCCCGCGTCCCAAAGGCACACACCTCGTCGTCGTCCAACCTCAACACAATGCGGTGGGCCGTCAAGGTCATCGAACCGCTNTTCACCCAAGCGTTTCCCGTGAGGTAACCCACGGTGCTGTCCACCCGGAAATAGATGTCGTCGGCGCGGTAATCGACCGGGTCGTCTTGGGCTGCAACCAGTGGACTTATCAACACCCAAAAAAGGACAATCCAGACGCGCTGCATCGCACGTCTGCAGGGCCTTGAGGTATGTTTGAGTACTGGCATGAAGCAGCGTCCAAAAGTAGCCAAACAACGCGTGATTGCAGGGTGCATTGNCCTGGTGACCCTGTGCGCGGCGTTTGCCCCGGCCCCACCGACCCTCACGGTGGTTCTGGATGCTGGACACGGCGGCAAGGACCCGGGCAACCTCGGGACGGGGCGCTACAGCACGACGGAAAAGGACATCACGCTCGACGTCACGCTCCGAATCGGCGAGTACATCGAAGAAAACCTCCCCGAGGTCAAGGTGATTTACACCCGCAAGGACGACAGCTTTCCTGGACTTCGTGACCGGGTGCGCATCGCCAACGACGCCCAAGCCGACCTCTTCATCTCCATNCATTGCGACGCCTTCGACAACGCGGGGGCCCGGGGGGCTGGGACGTANGTGATGGGCATGCANAANTCNGAAGAGAGCCTGCGCGTGGCCATGCGCGAGAANGCCTCCATGTTCAGCGAGGAAGGCTACGANCGGAACTACGACGGCTTTGACCCCAACGACCCNGACACGTACATCGCCCTTTCACTGCGCCAAAACGTCAACCTCGACGCCAGCCTCACCTTGGGCGCCGCCATCCAATCCCAATTCAGGGAGCGGGTTGGGCGGAAAGACCGCGGCGTGAAGCAAGCCGGGTTCTACGTCATTTCCTACACGACCATGCCGAGCGCGTTGGTGGAACTCGGGTTCCTGACCAACCCAGACGAAGAGGACTTTCTTCGATCCGAAAACGGCAAGGCCTACATGGCGTCGGCCGTGTACCGGGCCTTCCGCGACACCTACCTCGCCGCCCGAGCAGAAGACAATCCNCCGCCGCCCCCACCGCCACCTGTGGCGCCACCNTNGGNAGAGGAGAAGCAAGNGGAGGAACGCATGGAACCTGCCCACGACGTGTGGTTTGGCGTTCAGATTTGCACCGTCGGCGAGCCCCTCAGGCCAGATTCTCCCGAATTGCGCGGCCGCACAGACGCCACGGCGTACATTCGTCATGGCATGCACAAGTACATCCTTGGCCACCACCCCACCCCCGAAGCCGCCCACGAGGCGAAGGTTGCGTTGCGCGCCGACGGCTTTGACGGGGCCTTCGTGGTGGCGTTCGATGGAGAAGACCAAATCCCCATGTCGCAGGCCCGCGGCATGACCAATCCCCAAACGCCTTGAACACCTTGCGTTCAGAATTCAAAGTNGGGGTGCTCGCCGTGGCGGGCATTGTCCTTCTCGTGCTTGGGGTGAACTACCTCAAGGGGTTCAACCCCTTGTCGTGGTCCAAAAACTTTTACGCCGTGTACGACAACGTGTCGGGCCTGGCCACAGGAAACCCCGTGCTCATCAACGGCTTTCAAGTCGGACAGATTCGGCGCATCGAATTCCTGCCGGACGGAAGCGGGCACCTTCTTGTGGAGTTNTCCGTCAACCACCNAGACCTCACGTTCGCCAAAAATTCTGTGGCCATGATCCACAGCTCNGACCTNTTTGGCACCAAGGCNATCCGCATCGAACAAGGCGACGCGCAGGAATTGGCNATGCCTGGAGACACCCTCATCGACAACATCGAGGACGACATCGCTGCCCAAGTCCAAAAGCAGATTGAGCCGCTTCAGCGCAAGACGACCGACCTCATCAAGGGGGTGGAGAAGGTCATCGAGAACATCGAAAGCATCTTCAACAGCGAGGCCACCGACAAGCTGCCTGCAGCGCTCGAAAGCATGGAACGTACCGTGAACTCGCTGGAGCGCACCGCCGCCAATTTGGACAGCACAGTGGCCGAGAACCGAACGAACTTCAGGTTGGTCATGTCCAACGTGGAACGTCTGACGGGGACGTTGCGCGCGAGCAGTGGGGACCTGACCAACGCCATCGAGAACTTTTCAGACGTCAGCGATTCGTTGGCCAACATCGAGTTCGCGGCCACCATGGCGCGGGCCAACGAAGCCCTCACCCACGTCAGCCAAATCACCAAGGACCTCACCGAAGGAGAAGGCTCGTTGGGCAAGCTGCTCAAGAGCGACAGCCTTCACGACGGGCTCGTGGCCACCAACATGGAATTGCAGCTGTTGTTGGACGACCTCCAGTTGAACCCCTGGAAGTATGTGCAGGTGAGCGTGTTTGGCGGCAAGCGTTCCAAGTCGGAACTCAGCAAAAAAGACCTGCAACGCTTGAAAGGCTTGATTCAGGAAGAACTTGAAGCCGCGGAGGGCGATTCTTCTCCAAACCCGTGACACCATGATTGCCCAACTTCTCTTTGCGTTGTGTGTGGCCGCAGGCGCGGGCCTGTTTGCCAAGCGCATCGGATTCATTCGACGGAACATCTTGCAAGGCCAAGACGTGGACCGGTCAGACCGGGCTGCGGACCGTTGGAAGGTGATGGCCCGCGTGGCCCTGGGCCAAGGCAAGATGGTGGCCCGACCTGTGGCCGGCGTCATGCACATCCTGATTTACGTGGGGTTCGTGGTCATCAACATCGAATTGCTCGAGATCGTGACCGACGGCCTGTTGGGCACCCACCGCGTGTTCGCCTTCCTGGGCCCGCTGTACGACGTCCTCATCGGGACGTTCGAGGTGCTGGCAGCCCTGGTGGTGCTGGCCTGCGTGGTCTTCTTCGTTCGACGCAACGGCATGGCGATTGCCCGGTTCCGCAGCCCTGAAATGGGGGGCTGGCCTTCGCTGGACGCCAATGTGATTTTGGTCGCGGAGGTGCTGTTGATGTTCGCCTTCCTCAGCATGAATGCGGCAGACCACATCGCCCAAACCCGCGGCTTGGACCACTACATCGTCGCAGGGTCGTTTCCTGTCAGCCAATGGCTCGTGCCCTTGTACGAGGGGTTGACCGACGCAGGGGTGGTGGCCGTGGAGCGCGGCATGTGGTGGTTTCATATCCTGGGCATCCTTTGCTTCCTGGTGTATGTGACTTACTCGAAGCACTTCCACATTTTGTTGGCCTTCCCCAACACCTATTACAGCGACTTGACGGCCCAGGGCGCCATGGACAACATGGCCGCCGTGAAGAAGGAAGTGGACCTCATGATGGACCCCAACGCCGATCCGTTCGCGGCACCGGCACCCGATCCAGACGCTGCACCCGTCAAGTTTGGGGCGAAGGACGCACCCGATTTGAGCTGGAAACAGCTGATGGAAGCCTACACCTGCACCGAGTGCGGACGCTGCACCAGCGAGTGCCCGGCCAACCAAACCGGCAAAGTCCTCTCCCCTCGCAAGATCATGATGGACACGCGCGACCGAATCGAAGAAATCGGCAAGCAGCGAGACGCCAACGGAGGGACTTGGGAAGGCGACGGCAAGACGTTGTTGGGCGACTACATCACCGAGGAAGAACTCTGGGCATGCACCTCGTGCCAAGCGTGCGTGCAGGCCTGCCCCGTGAACATCTCGCCCATGGGCATCGTGCTTGACATGCGTCGCAGCCTGATCATGGAAGACAGCAAGTCGCCTGAATCCATCACGAGCATGTTCAACAACATTGAAAACAACGGCGCGCCGTGGGCTTTCCCCGCTGCAAACCGGGGAGATTGGACGAAAGAAGCCTGACCATGAGCACCTTTTCAGTTCCCACGTTGGCGGACATGATCGCCCAAGGCCAAACCCCAGAAGTGCTCTTTTGGGTGGGATGTGCCGGAAGCTTTGACGACCGGGCCAAGCGCATCACCAAAGCCATTGCACGCATCCTCCACCACTGCGAGGTGCCCTTCGCCGTGCTTGGCGCCGAGGAAAGCTGCACGGGCGACCCTGCGAAGCGCGCCGGCAACGAGTTTTTGTTCCAAATGCAGGCTGCGCAGAACATCGCGGTTCTGAACGGCTACGAAGTCAAGCGCATCGTCACCGGGTGCCCCCACTGTTTCAACGTGCTCAAGAACGAGTACCCTGAATTGGGCGGGAACTATGAGGTGATGCACCACACGCAATTCATCCGCGACCTGATCGACCAAGGCCGGCTCAAGGTCGCCGACGGCAACCCGTTCAAAGGGCGTCGCATCACGTTCCACGACCCCTGCTACCTCGGACGTGGAAATGGCGAATACGCCGCGCCACGCGAAGTGTTGAGCACCCTGGACGCCGAGCTCGTGGAAATGCGTCGGTGCAAACAAAACGGCTTGTGCTGCGGCGCCGGCGGCGCACAAATGTTCAAGGAAGCCGAGAAAGGCAACCGAGAAGTGAACCACGAGCGCACGGACGATGTCCTGGACGCCAACCCCCAAGTGTTGGCCACCGGATGTCCTTTCTGCAACACCATGATGACCGACGGCGTGAAAAACGCCGAACGCGAAAGCTCGATCGACGTGAAAGACATCGCGGAACTCATCGCGGAGGCGGCCGATTTGGTCCCCTCTTCCACCTCCCAAGACACACCTTAATTCCAATTCATGCTTCTTGAAGGAAAAGTCGCCATTGTGACAGGCGCTTCCCGCGGCATTGGCAAGGCCATTGCCCAACAGTTCATCGCCCAAGGCGCCAAAGTGGCGTTCACCTACCGCAGCTCGACCGAAGCGGCCAAGGCCCTCGAAGACGAGCTCAGCGCTGGTGGTGGCACCGTGCAAGGCTTCCAATCGGACGCCGCGAGCATGACCGACGCAGAACGCTTGGTGAAGGAAGTCGTGGAGGCCTTTGGCACCGTGGACATCGTCATCAACAACGCCGGCATCACCGACGACACCCTGCTCATGCGCATGACGGAAGAGCAATGGGACCGTGTGATCAGCGTCAATCTGAAGAGCTGCTTCAACTTGACCAAGGCCGTGATGCGCACCATGCTCAAGGCGCGCGCCGGCTCCATCGTGAACATCTCCTCCGTCGTCGGCGTCCAAGGCAACGCCGGCCAAGCCAACTACGCCGCGTCCAAAGCCGGCATCCTCGGCTTCACCAAGTCCGTGGCCCTGGAGTTGGGCAGCCGCAACATCCGCTGCAACGCCATTGCCCCCGGGTTCATTGAAACCGAGATGACCGCCAAGCTCGACGAAGACACCGTCCAGGGATGGCGCGACGCCATTCCGTTGAAGCGGGGTGGCACGCCGGAGGACGTGGCCAACTTGTGTGTCTTCCTGGCGAGCGACATGAGCTCCTACATCACCGGCCAAACACTCAATGTGGATGGCGGCATGATCACCGCGTAAGGCTGCACGCACCGCCTTCATGAACTGGTCAGACCTCATCGTGCACGCCGAACCCTGGCAAGGGGCGGTGCTTGGCGCGGGGTGTTTGATCTTGACTGCACTTCTGTACGGCTGGGGCTCAGACCGTCCCAAACCCACGTGGTTGCTGGCGCTGCTGCGCCTGGCCTCGCTGGGCGTGCTTGCCCTGTTGCTCCTTGAACCGATGGTGCGACGCAACACCGAAACGGTGGAACGCCCCCTGCTGCCTGTTTTGGTGGACCAAACGTCCTCCCAATGGACGGGTGCGGACAGCCTCGACCGCCGTGAAGCCTTGGCCACACTGGTCGGCGCGTTGCCCACCTGGGCTGAAGCGGCAGAGTGGGAGATGGCTTTGTTGGGCTTCGATCGGGACGTGGTCGAGCTGTCGCCTGAAGGCTGGCAGGCCGACGGGAAACGCACCGACTTCGGGGGGGCACTTGAAACCGTCCGCAACCGATTCGTCCACCGCAACGTCCCCGCTGTGGTCGTGGTGACGGACGGCAGGGTGAACCGCGGCCCCGACCCGG
>PBWG01000077.1 GCA_002729115.1 Crocinitomicaceae bacterium
GCATCCGCAGTCGTAAATGGCGCCAGAGCCGTTGCACTCGCCGCAGGAGTCGAATGCGCCCACGCAGTCGTCCACGTCGTCGCAAATGCCATCTCCGTCCTCGTCAGCCTCGCAGTCTCCACCGCAAACGCCCAAGGCATCGAGCTGGCTGCCCAAGCAATCGCAATCGCCTTCAGGGATGTTGTGGCATCCGCATTCGTAGATGGCGCCGGGGCCGTTGCACTGGCCGCAGAAATCCACGACGCCAATGCAGTCGTCCACGTCGTCACACACGCCATCTCCGTCCTGGTCCGCCTCGCAGTCTCCACCGCAAACGCCCAGGGCATCGAGTTGGTTCCCGTCGCAATCGCAATCCCCGTCAGGGATGTCGCTGCATCCGCAGTCGTAGACGGCACCTTCGCCACCGCACACGCCACACTCGTCCAACACGTTGCCGTCGCAATCGCAGGCCCACTCTTGCACGAATTCACAGGAGCCGTCGTCCAAGGTCGCGTCGGCGTTGAAGTTGCAAGCTTCGCCGTCGGTGCATCCGCAGATCACTTCGTTGTCGCCAAACGTGCCCGCGCCGTTGAACGCGATGGACACTTGGATTTGGTCTGTGCCCACACCAAGCGGGAAGATTTGGTAGTTCAAGACGCCCGAGACCGTTCCCGTCGTGGTCACCTGGGCCACAAGCCAACGGCCATCCGCGTCAGGCAGCGCGTTGGTCGCGGTGTTCAGGATGTACCAAGAACCGCCGACAATGGTGTTCACGTTCAGCGACGTGCCGCCGGTCGTGAAGTACTCGGTGATGGTGGGCTCCAAGTTGGCGTCCTGCACCACGGAGGGGTCCACCGCGCCTGGAACCGACGTGGCAGGTCCGTCAATGCCGAGGGTGGCGTAACTGTCGTCGGCCAACTCCGGGAACGACCCAAAGAGCGCCGGGTTGATCCCCGTTGCGTTCCAGCTCGGGTTGAGTGAGCTGTTGAAGATGCCGTCAGGAGTGTTGATGACCAAAGCACCCGCGTCGCTTCCAAAGACCGCGGAGATCTTGTCGCTCGCGTCTTGCGCATTCACGTAGAACCGGTAAACCGAACCGTCCACAGCGGCTGCAGGCGCCACCTCCACGGTCAAGGGGTAGGCCGCCGACTGCTCCGCCGCGTAACAAGGGTCGCATGTGCTGCCGTTGCCGCCACAAATGCCGCAATCGTCGTACACATTGCCAAGACAATCGCACGCCCCCTCAGGGATGCCGTCGCCGCCGCAAATGCCGCATTCGTCAGGCAACACGCACGAGCCATCGTCCAAGGACGCCCCGGGGTCGAAGTTGCAAGCGTCTTCGTCGGTGCACCCTTCGTCCAAGGTTTGGATTGAAATTTCCGTGGAGGCCAACAACGCGCCCGAAGGGGCGTAGGCGTAAAGCCCCACGTGATAAGTGCCTTCCGCGTTGGGGTCAAACGACACCAACCCTCCCAAAACATCTACCCAAAACCCAAATCCGAGATTCTGGGTGTCTTGGAAAAAACTGGATTCGATCAATTCCGTGACGCCGAGCAGCGCGAACGCGTCGGTGTAGGATCCGAACACGGTGTACGCCGAAGCAGGATTGCTGAGGTCAATCTCAGAATCGGGGTTGAAGTCCACCCCGAGGTACACGTCCACATCCGCGAACGTGTGCTCGCCCAAGTTGATGCTGAGAAGGTAATTCCACCGGGACCCTTCGTCCGCGCCTTCAGGCACGTCGGCCAACCCGGTGCCGATCACGTAATTCGTCGGGTCGTCCCCTTCCGGGGCCAAGTTGCCCACGTAGCGCTCCAGCACGCCCAAGGACAAGCTGATGCCGTTGCAGCTGTCTTCCGACACGTGCATGTGAGTGTTGCCAATTCCTGTGCCGAGAACCATCGGGTCCGGCGCATCCGTGTTGGGGGTGTTGGCAGCCTCGCAGTAGATGCAGCTGCCGTTGTCCTCCTCAGCCTCAGGGTTGTGGTTGGCGGCAAAAGGATCGGTGCACCCCTCCTCTGCGACGCATGAGCTGCCATCGCCGCCGCACACGCCGCAGTCGTCGAAGGCCAAACACGAGCCGTCGTCGTCCGTGGCTTCAGGGTCGAAGTTGCACGCCTCCTCGTCGGTGCACCCGCATGCAAACTCGGGATCGCCCCCGAATGTGCCTGCGCCGTCGAAATCGATGGAGACTTGGATTTGGTCTGTGCCCACGCCGAGGGGGAAGACCTGGTAGTTCAGGGTGCCTGAAATGTCCCCTGTGGTGGTGACCTGCGCCACAAGCCAACGGCCATCCTCATCTGGGAGGGCGTTGGTGGCGTTGTTCAGCACGTACCACGAACCGCCCACGATGGTGCCCACCTCGAGCAGCGTGCCGCCCGTGGTGAAGTACTCGGTGATGGTGGGTTCCAAATCCGCATCCTGAACGACCGACGGGTCTGCAGCACCCTCCACGAGCGCCGCGGGGCCGTCCAAGCCAATGGTCGCGTAGCTGTCGTCCGCCAGCTCCGGCACCACCGCAAACAACGCAGGGTTCACCCCCGACGCGTTCCAACTGGAATTGAAGCTGCTGTTGAAAATGCCTTCCGGGGTGTCCAGCCGGAGCGCGCCTGCGTCGCTGCCAAACACCGCTGATATCTTGTCGCTCCCATCTTGGGCATTCACATAGAACCGGTACACCGTTCCGTCCACCCCAGCCGCGGGAGCCGCTTCCACCGTCAACGGGTAAGCTTCTGCCTGCGACGCCGCCGCACATGGGTCGCACGAACTTCCATCTCCTCCGCACACCCCGCAACCGTCGAGCACGTTGCCCAAGCAATCGCATGCCCCCGGCTCCACATACACGCACGAGCCATCTTCGTTGTTGGCCTCAGGATCGTAATTGCAGGCGATTTCATCCATGCAACCGCAGACCACCGAAGGGAGGGGGAATTCACCTGCACCGTTGAATTCAACAGTCTTCTGAACTTGATTTGAACCTTCTCCCAAAGGAAAAACCTGATAATTCAGGGTTCCGAATATCTCTCCTGTGGTGGTGATCTGCATAATCATCCAGCGCCCATCGACTGGCAACGCGTTGGTCGCAGTATTCAACACATACCATGACGCCCCAGACAGCGAGTTTACGTTCAGGCAAGTTCCGCCTGTCTGGAAGTACGCGCTCACCGTCGTTGGGAGAGAGGCGTCTTGAACCAAGGAAGGGTCTTCAACCCCTTCAACGTTGTCCCAGTAGTCGAACGCGTCCGGATCACCAATTGTAGCATAACTATCGTATTGGCAGGGATCGGGGAAGGCGCATAAATCACAGTATGGCATATTCCATCCCGAATTCCAAGAATAGTTCTGTGGACAATTAAAGATGCCTTCAGGTGTCTTGATGACCAGTGGGGATTCATCATTGCCAAAGACAGCTGAGAACTTGTCCGTCGCATCAGACGCATTCACATAGAATCTGTAAGTGGTGCCCAACTCGCCCACGTTGTATTCCTCTACGGTGAGGTTGTACTCATCATCATTGATGGAAGCAACACTTGGCAGACAAGCATCTTCGTCGTCGCAGATTCCGTCGCCATCTTCGTCCAGAATGCAATTGCCGTCGCAATCGAATGCGTATGCGGGGTATTCACAGCTGCCGTCGTCTTCAACTGCGTCCGGGTTGAAGTTGCAAGCTGACATGTCCATGCATCCAGGCACCAAAGCACCTCCTTCTGAAAAGGTCCCTGTCCCATCGAACTCCACATTCATCTGCACCTGACCAGCGCCTACGCCGAATGGAAAAACTTGGTAATTGATCAGGCCAGAAATGTCCCCTGTTGTGGTGATTTGGGCCAACAACCAACGACCGTCGGTTGGAAGGGCGTTGGTAGCTGTGGTCAACACATACCATGAAGCCCCGGTCAAGGTGGTCACATTCAAGCTGGTGCCGCCGGTCGTGAAATACCCACTCACTGTCGGGTTCATTCCCGCGTCTTGCACGAGCGATGGGTCCTCTGCGCCTGGCGTGGAGGCGGCAGGTCCATCCAACCCAATCGTAGCAAAGCTGTCGTCTGCCAACTCGGGGATAAACGCAATGATGGCTGGATGCATGGCCGCAGCGCTCCATCCTGAATTGAAGGGGTTGTTGTAAATCCCCGCGGGGGTTTCGAAAATCAAGTTGTCTTGATCGTTGCCAAACACCGCTGAAATTTTATCGGTGTCGTCGTGAGCATTGACGTAAAAGCGGTACACGCTGCCGTTCGCAGCGTCTACGGCAGGACTGGACTCAATTGTCAGCGTGTAGCTCGGGCTCTGCCCAAAAGCAGAGGCTGTGAGGAGGGTCGAAATCAGGCTGAGGACGAAGAGGCGCATCTCGAAAAATGTTTGGTTGGAGGTTCAAGATACGGCTTATGTCGTTGAATATCTGCGGTTCATCCTGGTTCAAGCGCCTGCGGGGGGCGCCGCTCTGAGGAATGTGCGTCGTCGCCCAACAAAAAGCCCCCCTTCCACAGGGGAAGGAGGGCCGCTCACAAAACTGTTCTGGTCAAGGTGGTCCGCTGTGCAAAGTCTGCGGCTTTGCGACCGCAAGTTGGCCCGCACGGCACGAAAATCTAGTACACGTTTTGTACATTTCAGCATGATTGCACGGCTTTTGAACGAGGTGGTCGTCTCTGCGGGCGTCGAGATCCGCACCTCCGGGGACTGCCACACCTTGAGCGAAGTCATCACAGCGCGGACCGGCAAGGTGGTCAACTACAACACACTCCGACGCATGTACGGACTTGCCAAACCCGTCAAGCCGAGCAGAGGGTCCCTGGACATCTTGAGCGAATTCGTGGGGTTCGACAGCTATTTGCACTTCACAAGCGGTTCACCGCGTCTGCACTCCACCCGAACCAAGGAGGAGGTGTACCTGCGCTTTGCGCGGGGCCAAGACGCCGAAGCGATTGCCCTGCTCCGCGAGATGCCAGAAACCACGCTGCGGTCGGACATGGTCATCCAAATGGGCCGCGAATTGTTCATCTCTGGCGACACCGCGCGGGCGCTCTCGTTCCTCGCACTTGTGGAGCCGCTCGTCGCCGAATTGCCCTACTCTGAAATTGTCCACGTGGGCAACTCCATGGGCATCGCCAGGAGCACCTTGGCGTCCGTCTCCGGCCTCATCAACGACCACGCTTACCAACGCATGGTCCATTCCTTGTTTGTGGATTACCCCCATTTGTCGGGCTATTACGGTGCGGAGGTGGGCGCCTTGAAACCTGGGCGGGCGCACTCTCCGGAATTTGAGCTGTTCACGACATGCCTGGGCATGCTGCGCAACTTCCTGTTGGGCCTTCCGGTGGAGGGGGAGCTCCCCGAAGCGCCTCACACACTGAACGTTCATCCCATTCTGCAGGGAAGGTTGTTTGCGTGTCTCATGATGACGGGCGACCATGACACGCCCCAAGAAGCTTGGAATCGGTGCTTCGGCGAGGGCGCGCTGTCGGACCTCAACCTGGAGTTCGCCCACGAACTGTTCTTGTACGCGGCCATGTCCAACGATCCGGGCTTGGTCCACTGGTGCCTTCAAGAACTCCCCATGTCCACCAAGCCTGCGCAAAGGCACGAGCACTCCGCGCTGCACACCCAACGCCTCCTCAAGTGCATGGCACGGGCCTTCCGCGGGGATTTGTCGAGCGCCCGGATGCACTTTGAGAAGTTTGACCTGGACGAGACCCACATCCTCCACCGAGACCTCTTGGACATGTGCCGTTGCGTGCTCGGCCATCGGCTTTTCCCGAAAAAGCAACCCTGGAAACGGCGCTACGACGACCTCGCGGCGCAACTGGGGTTCACGCGGTTTGACGACGCGTTCTTCAAGACCGCCTACCGAAAAATCACCACCTTGCACCCATGAACGCGAAACTCCACGCCGGCCTCAAGTACGTCTACGCCCTGTTCTTGCTGGGATCAGGCCTGAAGCACCTCTACAACATCTACGTCGCCGACCCGACCATCATGGCCACCGGGTACCCGGAGCCTGAAGCCACGGCCTTCGTCCTTGCCGTCTTGGACACGAAATTCTTGCTGCCCTTCATCTGCACGGCAAAGCTCATCGCAGGCGTCGTGATGTTGTTGCCCGGTCGCGAGCAACTGGGCGTCGCAATGGCGTTCCCATACGCCGTCGGCATGCTCATGTGGGGGCTGTTCATGGTGCCCAGCCACCTGCTCATCATGGGCGTGATCTTCCTCCTGAATGCGGCGCTCGTGTACGCGAACTGGGCCAAGTACCAGCCGCTGCTCAAGGCCTGAGACCCCTCAGCTGCACACGCTGCCAAACGCGCTGAGCACCGCCAACACGTCGGTCACGTTCACCGCACCGTCGCCGTTCACGTCGTTGTCGCAGCCAGCCTCGCAGCCGAATTCACTCAAAACGTCCAGTATGTCTCCGACCGTGACCTGAAGGTCGCCGTTGAGGTCGCCGGGGCAGGCGCTGGCGCTTTGTTCTTGGCAAGGCACTTCAAGGTTGACGAGGGTCTTCTGCAAGAANTCGTTCATGACNTCNTGGGCNCCNTCCAAGCACACCATGCCGTTGGCGCTTCCAATCCAGTGAACGCGAAGCAGAGGCACGTANGACGTGTTCTTGGGCGCGGTGCTGCCGTCGTAGCTCAAGGTCACCACCTTCTGGCCTCCNGGCGCGTGGGACGGCGCCCCGGTGTACCCGTAAGCGGCGTCGAGCAAGCTCTCGGTCTGGCTGATTTGCAAGCCGTCGAACTCAAGTTGGTACCCGAAGATGCGGGCGTCCGGGTTCTTGACGTGGACGTCCAAGTACTTCTCCTCCCAGTTCACCTCCGCGATCTTGAAGTGCGTGGTGTCGTAGGGGTTGGTGATGTCGTTGACCGGGAAGTTGCAGTGGCTGTGCACGCCTGTGCTGTCGGGGTCAGTGTGCGCCTCGTTCCACCATTGGCAATCCGCCATGAAGGCCGCGTCGGCAAGGCTCATCACGCCGTCGGTGTTGATGTCGGTGCAGTTGGCCACGTTCAAGTCGCCGCCAAGCACGCCTTCCACGTAGGCTTGCGCGTCGGACAAGTCCTGGACGAGGTCGTCGTTCAAGTCGCCGATCATGGCCACCCCGCCGCACTCTCCGTTGCAGTCAAACAGCGCGGTGCCAAACGGATCGCCCGCGCAATCCGTGAACGTCGGGCAGTCGGTCAAGATGGACGTCTCCAAGTCGCCGCCTGAACGGTCGAGCTCGATGCACACCACCGCCCAGTTGTTCTCGGTGTTGGTCTCGTACCGGCCCAAGGCGTCGGGGTCGTAGTCCCAGTTGACGCGGACCACCAAACGGTACTGGCCGTCCTCCACGTCCGTCACGTCAATCCACTGGCAGCTCAGGCCGCTGGAGTAGATGTCGCCGCAGCCGGAGGCGATGCCCATGTTGGAACAGCCGTAGGTGAACGAGCCGCCGTCGCTGCACTCCAAGTCCATCACGCAGAACCCGTTCTTGAAGCCGATGGGAATCAAGGCCCCGTCCATGGTGAAGAGGTCGTACTTCGCGTACCCCTTGTAGTGCCAGTGGTTGTGGCATTCGCCCCATTCAAACTGGCCCGTCTGGTTGGTTTGGGCTGTGGTGCCGATGTAGTAATCCAGCTCCCCGATGTTCTTGATGTGCGTGGTGAATCGGATCAGTTCACGCTGGCCAAACCCGTTCAAGCACCCCTCCTCGATGTAGCAATCCGTCTCGCTCACATTCATGGTGGTGGAGTACAAGCTGCTGGACACCACGTCCGCCAAGACAATCAAGTCCGGTCCGGTGCAGTTGGGGTCGCCTGCGTAGATGCAAGACCCGTCGTCCAATTCCGCGCTGGGGTTGTAGTTGCAGGCCCCGGAGTCCGTGCATCCCGTCGGAGGCCCGATGTAGTTGAACGACCAATCGAACCCGCCGCAACTGCCGTCCAACGACGCCCAGCGGACCCAGTAGGTTTGGCCTCCCTCCAGCAACACCGTCATGGTCGCCGCCTCGCCGCACCCACCTTGGTTGTCGTCGTAGTAAATGGACCCTTCGTTCGTGTCGTCGAAGTTGCCCATGTTGCAGTAGTCGTAGATGTACAGGGTGGTGTTGCACTCCGCGCCGCAGGAGCTGAACTCGTACATCCCGTTNGCGTTGGGCGTCAACGTGTACCAAAAGTTGTCCTCCGCCTGCATCACCGTTCCGAAGTCGGCCGCGTCNATGCCGATCGCGTCGTTGCACGTCGAGCCCGGTGCGCAGTCGAACTGCACCAANTCCTGCTGGCCGTANTCTCCTCCNGTGGCCACCGCCACCCCGTCGAGGTACAGCGTGTACGCCCCTTGCCCGTAGCCGCAGCAAATCCCGTCGCCGTAGCTGTCGTTGATCACAAATTGCAGGCAGGGGAATTCCTCTTCGCTGGCGATGCACACGGTGTCCGCGTACACCGTGCCGGTGCTGTTGTACGGCCCGCCCGACAGCAACTCGCCGCCCAGCCCCGTCAAGGTCCACGTGATTTCGCCTGGGTAGTTGTCGGTCAAGATTTCGACGACGACTTCAGACTCGCCCTCNGCACATTGGCCCAAGGCTGCGAGAGGAGCCAACACGAGGAGGANGCAGGCGCCCAGCAAAGTGAACAACGNAGATTTCATGGCGTTGAGGGTCAGGAAGTTTGGAAGGTCAAGGTACGGAGGAAGGCCAAACTCCGTGAACGCCCGACCCCCAGGCCGCCGCTTCGTTGCATCTTTGAACCACCAATCGTCCCCCCCATGCCTGAGATGTCCCAAAAAACCTGGCTCGTTGTCGTCGCTTNCTTGGTCCTCGTGATTGCCTTTTTGGGCTACCAAGTCGCAGACCAAAACAACGTNATCGGCGGACTCCACAGCGACAACGCGGAACTGAGCCTCGCCAAGGACCAACTGGTGCTCGACCTGGAAAAAATGCGCTTCTCCTACGACACGCTCGAGACNGAGAATTCCATGATGCTGGCGGAACTCGCCGCCCAACAGGAACGCATCGACGGCCTGCTGACCAAGGTGAAAAACGGCTACTGGGAGGTCGCCCGCGCCAAGAAAGAAGCCGAGACGCTGCGGAGCATCATGAAGGGCTACATCGGCACCATCGACTCGCTCAACCAATTGAACACCGCCCTGCTGGACGAAAACCTCGCCATGAAGGCGCAGATGGAAGCCGTGTCGCAAGAGAACGCCGACCTCGTGGAGCGGCAGGAAAACATGGAGGACATGCTCGAGGCAGGCCAAACCCTCCAGGTCGCCGANTTCCTCCCCACCGGCGTGCGCGTCCTCTCCTCGGGCCGCCAACGGGACACCGACCGCGCCGACCGGTGCAACAGCCTGCGCGTGTGCTTCACCATCTTGGAGAACCGCATCGCCCCTGTCGGCGACAAGACCCTGCACCTGCGCATCACAGACCCCACCGGCCGCGTGCTGCCCGACGAATCCGGANGCACCGAGCTCAGCGCCTCCCGCACCATCGANTANGCGCGCGAACGCCTGGACGCNTGCATTTTCTACAACGGCGCAGACGGCAACGCGNCCCTGGGCCTCGACGCCGGCACCTACCTCGTGGAGATCCTCGAAGGCACCGAGNTCNTCGGCACCACCGACCTGGTCCTGCGCTGACCCTGCGACCCTCAACCCAAGACCCTCGCCTGTGAATCCGGCGTCGTCGTCCGGCTTTCCGCGGCGCACCCTTGCGCCATGGTTTTGGAACGTCGCGCCTGGACTGGCCGCCTCGGGGAGTCGCTCGTGGTCGCAGAACTCGAACAACAGGGACACCGCATCCTCCAACGCAACTGGCGCTGGCGCCGCGCGGAGGTGGANGTCATCTCCACGGACGGGACTGCGCTTGTGTTTCACGAGGTGAAATGCCGGTCCGGGCNCGACACGTTAACCTTGGACCCCATGATGTGGTGNCCCCATGTCGCCCAGCAACGCCGNCTCGTTCAAGCCGCCCATGCGTTCGTGCGACAACGGCCCGGCACTCCCGATCGNTTGCGCTTCGACGTGTGGCTGGTCGANTCTGGAGCGACGAGGTCGGCCTCCCCAAGAACCACGCATTTCCCAGACGCGTTTGACCCCCGCGCCATCCAA
>PBWG01000078.1 GCA_002729115.1 Crocinitomicaceae bacterium
TTGGGTGGCTGAGGAAGGCATGCAAGGCCAAGTAGACGGCATGGCGCTGGGGGCCCAAGTGGCGTGGATGACCCGAGCCACCAACGGATGGGCCGCATTTTTCAACGGGGTGGAGCACGGCGGGTTTGTGGGCATCCACCGCATTGGGGCGTCGGCTTACGGGCTNCAGGGCCAAGCGGGNTGGACCGTCCGCACCAACCAGACCCGGCTTGTGGGNTGGTCNTTNACCGGGGGNGTGGCNTACAACCCNACGACGTACCATGCTGAGGATNCACCCGACCTGATCGCCGTCGGCTCCAACTGGAATGGGTTGGTGCGGCTCGGGTTGACGTTGGCCAACGACAGCCGGGTGAGCCTGGGGTTGGGGCTGTCCCACACCAGCAACGGCGCCCTGCGTCGGCCCAACAAAGGCATCAACACGCCGCATGCACGGTTGATTGTCAGGCCCACGGCTGTTCCCAANCGACGGGTGGTCGCCGACGGTGCCCAAATGGGCGCCTGGAGTCACGTGCTGGGNTTGGGCATTGGAGGACGCGACCACGGTCCATATGGCGGCCACNTCTTCGGGGTGCAAGAGTTGTTTGCACANTCCACNTTCGTGTGGTCGCCCCGCGTCGGNCTCACGGCCCAGTTGGCNTTGGCACACCACGACGCGCTGCGGGCCGACCCCAACACAGGCGAACCTTCGGACACCCTGGCGTCGTCGGTGGAGGACCGCTTGCAGCCAGGTTGGAGCGTGGGGTGGACATGGCTGTTTGGACGCGCGCGGCTTGACCTGCTGAAAGGCGGGGTCTTGGACAACCCGACGCCTGGGTTCAAGACGCGCTACAACAAGGCCCAAATCTTGATGGCTGTGCACCCGAGCCTCGATGTGTTTGCCGCGCTGCGGTTTTCACATTGGCGCGCCGACTACGTGTCTGCCGGCATCGCCCTCCGGTGGGGACGCTCGGAAAAAGAGTGCATTTCCTGCCCGCGTTGGGACATGTGAGGGGCAACCCTCCCTGCAGGACGTGCGTTTTTCTTGTGTGAAGCCCCTTGTTCATCACTTCGACACGTTGATCCTTGAAGGAGGAAGCCTCCGGTGCGCCTTCACAGCGGGGGTGATGGATGCCTTGATGTTGCTGGGTCCCATGCGCTTTCAGAGGACCCTGGGCGTGAGCGCTGGGGCCATGGTGATGGCATCCTACCTGGCGGGACAACACAAGTACTTCATTCGCGTGGCCCGAGAGTTGCTCGGCGCGGGAGAATTCATCCGATTCAGCGCAGCTTTCAGCGACGAAGGGGTGATGAATTTGGCGCACCTCAAGCGTCACGTCATGGTGCATGCNCCGCTCGACATGAGCGCACTTGCAGCAGCGCAGAAGACCACGCAAGCTTGGGTGGTGNTGACGCATGCAGAGACCGGCAGGGCGATGTACGTGCAGCCCAACCCGGACACCTGGCTCAANGCCCTGGTGGCCTCGGCGACGTTGCCCATGTGGACCCGTGGTCAAGTGAAATGGAAAGAGGATTGGGTGTTCGACGGCGGGTACAGCGACCCTTTGCCCCTGGACAAGGCGCTGGACCTCGGGGGACAGCGCATCTTGGTGGTGCGAACACGGCCTTCTGGAGATCACATNACGCAGAGCACCACAGATTACTTGGCCTCNTGGTGGTTTCAAGACAGGCCCGGCGTGAACAAATTGTTCGAGGAAGGGCATGTGGCGTACAACGACACGGTCGACCGGTTGTTTGCCGGCGGGGACGGGCAAGGTCGCAGTTGGGAGGAAATTGCCCCGCCTGTGCCGCTGAGTTCGGACAGCATGAGGGTGGGGCCCACTGAGGTGATGTCCGACTACCGGTTGGGGTTGGATGCCGCATTGACATGGTGGTCACGTCAACTGCGTGCTTAAGACACCATTTCAGGTTGTCCAGTGCCCATTAATTCAAGAGATTCATGTAGCTTGCGTCCACCTTGCGAGTTGACAGCTTCTGGACAATGCTTCCCTGCTGAAAACCAAAGGCATGGAGCCTCTTTGGCTTGGATGCCTGGATTGTTTCAATGGTTCAGATGATTCACTTTTTTCACCAAATCACGTCCTTCCTTCGCCACGACTCTGTTGTTGGCGGATTGTTGGTTTTGGTGTGCGGGTTGCAGGCGTGTCAGCTGGACGCGCCCCAGGACGGCGTTTCAGATGCGCAGTTGTGCACCTACAGGGCTTCCAGCCGAGTGGAACGCATCCTTGCGGACATGACCCTGGAGGACAAGGTGGGNGAAATGACCCAGCTGACCTTGGACATGTTGTGTGTCGGGGAAAACCACAGGGCGGAAGAGCCCCATCGCATCGATTCGGTCAGGTTGGATTCAGCGTTTGCGATTTCNAAGATTGGCAGCGTNTTGAACTCAGCAGGCCACAGCTACCCCACTGAGCAATGGCGGGAATTGATTGGAGAAATTCAAGCGGCCAGCATGGAAGCCAAGGGCATCCAGACGCTCTACGGCATCGATGCGATTCACGGAGCCACATACACCTTTGGAGCCGCACTTGGCCCGCAGCAGCTCGCCCTCGCCGCCACCTGGGACACCGCGCTGGTTCGGGTCATGGCGGAGGGCACAGCCAAAGAGATCATGGCTTGCGGCATTCCGTGGAACTTCGCTCCCGTGTTGGACGTGGGTCGCGATCCCAGGTGGCCTCGGTTTTGGGAGACCTTCGGAGAAGACCCGAAACTTGTGGGGGACATGGGGGAAGCGATGGTTCGTGGCTTTCAGGAAGGCGAGGTGAAAGTGGCTGCCACGCTCAAACATTATTTGGGCTACAGCACGCCATGGAGCGGCAAAGACAGAACGCCAGCGTACATCCCTGAGCGGCAGTTGCGTGAGATTTTTCTGCCTCCCTTCGTCCAGGCTGTGAAAGCCGGGGCCCTCAGTGTGATGGTCAACAGCGGCGAAATGAATGGGATTCCCACGCATGCGAACCGGTTTGTNTTGACCGACCTCCTCAGAGGAGAGTTGGGTTTCGACGGGGTGGCGGTGACAGATTGGGAGGACATCCGTTATCTGAAGTCACGACACAAAGTGGCCGCCACGCACAAAGACGCCATCCGCATGGCCATTCTTGCAGGCATCGACATGAGCATGGTGCCGCAGGACTGGGAATTTCCTGTGTTGTTGAAAGAACTGGTGGAAGAAGGCGNGATNTCTGANGCNNGNATTGACNTGAGNGTGCGCCGNATTTTGACCTTGAAAGAGCGTCTAGGGTTGTTGGATGAGGGGGGAGAAGCTTTGCCTGCCACGCTGACTGAAAAAGAGCGTCTCGCCTTGGAGGTGGCACCTGCACAGGCTGCGCTGGAATGCATCACGCTGCTCAAAAACGAGAACGACGTGTTGCCGATTTCCAACTCAGCGAACATTTTCGTCTCTGGACCCACGGCAAATTCTCTGAATGCCCTCAATGGAGGGTGGTCAGGCACTTGGCAAGGGAAAAATCCGAAGTACAACAATCCCGGCAGAAAGACGGCCGTGGAGGCTTTGCGCGAAGAGTTTGGTGCAGGTAGAATTCAGTTCGAAGAGCTCGAATCCATGGATTTCACGCAGCAGGACATCCGCCGTGTGTCGTCTGCTGTGCGAAGGTCTCGGCCTGATGTAGCTGTTTTGTTCTTGGGCGAAATGCCTTACACCGAGTTCATGGGCAACATTGGCGATTTGCGTTTGGCCGACAACCAATTGGATTTGGTGCGTGCCGTTCGTGCCACAGGCACGCCGGTGGTGGCCGTGTTTGTNGAAGGCCGNCCNCGNACGTTTTCCCAGGTTGAACCTGANCTTGACGGCGTTGTGATGGCCTACCTCGCAGGAGACTTCGCCGGACCGGCGATNGCNAAGGTGTTGAGTGGAGCTTTCAATCCGTCTGGCAAATTGCCGTTTTCTTGGCCCAGAGAAGCTTCCTCTCACACGACTTACGACCGCAAGCACACCGAGAAGCATTACTCTGCTCGGCCGCAATATGCATTTGGGTCAGGGTTGTCTTACAGCCCAGTTCAAACCACGGCCATTCGGTTGCTGAATGAGGGCAATGTGGTCCTTGGCGACACGCTCAGGATTGAGGTTGACTTGGAAAACAAGGGCGATCGCGAGAGCGCAGAGGTGGTGATGGTGTTTGCCCAAGACAAGGTGGCGTCCATCACACCCAGCGTGGACAAACTCAAGGCCTACAAGCGTGTTTCTGTGGGTGCCAAAGCAACGAAAACNCTGCGCATGAGTGTTTCAACAAATGACCTCGGTTTTGTTGGTCAAAACCTAGAGTATGTCGTTGAGCCGGGCGTGTTTGGTCTGCGGGTCAAAGACCAAAAAATAAACTTCGAATTGAAAATCAATCAACATACACAATGAACAAGTTTCTCTCATTCCTTGGGCTAAGCCTGATGCTTTCTGCAGCAATGGCCCAGTCGTCCACAGTCACGTTCAATCTCAACATGTCCAATGAAACGGTTTCCGATGGAGGCGTGTATCTCGGTGGGGGGGTCATTGGTGGACCCACGGCGCATGAAATGACTGATCCTGACGGAGACGGCATTTACAGTGTGTCAATCTCCCTGGCAAATGGCACCACAGGCAACTACACTTTCTTGAACGGCAATTGCCCGGATTGGAGTTGCAAAGAAAACATCGCTGGCTTGCCTTGTGCCGACCCTGGAAATTACAACGATCGGATTTTGCCAGACATCAACGGGGATGTAACAATCAGCACCTGCTTTGCCCAGTGTTCGGAGGACGGTTCNTGTTCGGCACCACCCGCGTTGTCGAATGTCACTTTTCAGGTTGACATGGGCCAATATGCAGGGACTTTCGGCACGGTGAATCTGAATGGCGGTTTCAACGGATGGTGTGGATCTTGCGCCGAAATGACGGATGACGACGGTGACAACATTTATGAAATCACAGTGGAGGGTCTGTCCGGGAGCATCGAATACAAGTTCACATTGGACGGCTGGACAGCGCAAGAGGAATTTGCAGGNGGAGAGCCATGCACGCTCACCACAGGTGAATTCACGAACCGATTCTACGCTGTGGATGGAGACGTCACATTGGATGCNGTGTGCTGGAANATGTGCNCCCTGTGCAACGCCGAGCCTGTGCCTGGATGCACGGACGCCACGGCGTGCAACTACAACGCCGANGCCACAGAAGACGACGGTTCATGTGTGTACGGAGAGGGACCCAACGCGGGCTTCACCGTCATGGACGCGCTTTGCCACGACGGCATGGGCNCTGTGATGTTGGATTCAGCGACTGTGGACATCGCAGGNGCCACATTNAGCGTGGGCGGCATGGCCATTGAAAANGGCATGATGGAGATCGCCGCGGGCACCCACATGTTGGTCGCCACNGGNGCAGATGGTTGTTCCAACGAAACGGAATTCACTGTGAATGCGCCAGAAGAGTTGGTGATTGAGGTGACCTTGGTGAGCCAAGACTCCGGTGCAGGCGACGGACAAGCTTCTGCTGAGGTGTCTGGCGGAACCCCCGACTACGTCGTGGTTTGGACCAACATGACCGGCATTGAGGTGAGCCCAGACTCTTTGGCGAGCGGTTTGTACACCGCCATTGCCACCGACGCCAACGGATGCACGGCATCGGCCAGCTTGACCATGACTGTGGACGGCATCGAAGATGTGTTGTCTTTGGAAGGCGCGGTGTTCCCAGTGCCTGTNGTCGANCAGTTGAACATTCGCTTGGCCACCCCACTGTTGGGCGACGNCACTGTGGANGTNCGCGACATGCAAGGCCGTTTGGTGGCGACCCTCGCCATGCGCACTGCCCAGCAGCACATTGTCATCGACGCCGCTTCATGGGAAGCTGGTGTGTACTCTGTTCAAATTTCAACTGAGGGAGCTCGCGCTTCCTGGAGCTTCGTGAAATGATTCAACGCTTGACTTCGCTCTCCGCCCTGATCTTGCTCTTCGGAGTGAGTTCAGGGCTGTGGGCCCAAACCATCTCCGTGGGTGGAACCGTCGTGGACGGGGACATGCCTTTGCCGGGGGTGTCTGTGACGGTGAAAGGCTCGTACGCCGGCACCGCCACCGACCTCGACGGAAAATTTGCCCTGACGGCGGAGTCAGGTGCGACGTTGGTGTTTTCGTACATCGGATACCTCCGCCAGGAGGTGACTGTGGCGAACACCGTGTCTGACTTGAAGGTGGAATTGAAGCCNGANGTGGCGGGCCTCGAGGAGGCTGTCGTCATCGGCTACGGCAACCAGCAGCGGAGCAAGATCTCGGGTGCGGTGACCACCGTGGACATCAAAGAGGCGACCTCCATCCCCGTGCTTCGCACTGAGCAAGCGCTTCAGGGCCGGGCCGCAGGTGTCCAGGTGACCCAAAACTCCGGTCAGCCCGGGTCGACCCAGACCATCCGAATTCGGGGATTGGGCTCCATCAACAACTCAGACCCCTTGTTCATCGTGGACGGCATCCCTTCCGGGGGCATTGACTACTTGAACCCGTCGGACATCGAGAGCATCAGCATCTTGAAGGACGCGGCGTCGACAGCCATCTACGGTGCACGTGGCGCGAACGGGGTGGTGCTCATCACCACCAAGAAAGGTTCGCGTGGCAGCAAGGCAACCCTGACGTACGACAGCTATGTCGGCATTCAGGAGCCTTGGAAGTANATGGCGTTGTTGAATGCCGAGGAGTACGCCACGTTGATGAACGAAAGCCGCGCGGCGGCTGGACTTTCGGCCCTTCCAGGGTTGTCTGACCCCGCCAGCTTGGGCGAGGGNACCAACTGGCAGGACGCCATGTTCCANAGCGCGCCAATGGCCAACCACAGCGTGTTGTACACCAACGGCACGGAGACGTCGAGCATCGCCATGGGCGCAAGTCACTTCTCTCAAGACGGCATCATTGGCGGAGAGAAGGGACGTTTCGAGCGCACCACCTTCCGTGTCAATTCGGAACAGCAAGCGGGCGACCGTTTCAAGGTGGGCCAAAACGTGACCTTCACCAACATCAAGCGCAACGCACTGGCGGAGAACAACGAGTTCGCCACCCCAGTGCTTCGTGCATTGAACATCGACCCCGTCACGCCAGTGCGCAACGCCGACGAAACGTTCGCGTACACGAATTACATCGACAGCGACATCGTCAACCCCATCAACCAAATCGAACAGACCCACGACAACTGGACNACCAACCGCTTCGTGGGCAACGTGTTTGGGGAGATGGANTTGACCCCCAACTTGAAGTTCCGCTCCTCNGTGAACGTGGACTTGGCGTTGGGTTCGCAGAAGATTTTCTTCCCGACGTTNGATTTGGCCTTGTTCCCGGGCGACCCCAACCGTCCAGCGACGGAATTCCGTGAGGTGAACTCGCTCATNCGGGCGGAAAACAAGTGGTCGACCTGGCANTGGGAGAACACCTTGACNTACACCAAGGAATTCGAGAACGAAGACAAGCTCCAAGTGATTGCAGGCTACTCTGCCTTGGAATCCAACTCGTCGAGCATCACCGCATCTCGCGACAGCTTGGCGACCAACGACCCGACCTACGCATTCCTGAGCAACAGCCTCAACGTGGCACCTCAAATCCCACGGGCCAGCGACGGCATCAGCGAAACGGCTTGGATCGGTCAGTTTGTGCGTGCGACCTACGACTTGGGCAACGAGTGGTCCTTGATGGGCACACTTCGTTACGACGGGTCATCTCGCTTNGGCTTGAACAACCGCTTCGGNTTGTTCCCGTCGTTCTCTGCGGCGTGGAACTTGACNGANCGTCCGTGGTTCGCNGAGAAAGACTGGATCGACTTCTTCAAGGTGCGTGGAAGCTGGGGCCGCAACGGAAACGCCGAGATCGGCGACTACGCGTACAACCCAGTCATCGTNAACGGATTGAACTACACCTTCGGCAGCGACCAAGCCCAAACCATTGGTTCTGGCCCTGTGGCCATCGCCAACCCCGATTTGAAGTGGGAGACCGGCGAGCAGATCAACGTGGGTCTNGACGCCGACTTCATGGACGGCCGTTGGAANTTGATTTTCGACATNTACGAGAAGAACACCCTCGACATGNTGGCCTACGTGCCCAACCCCGGCACCGCAGGGCTCGAGCCTGGTCCTTCGAACGTCGCTTCTGCCCGCAACCGCGGCGCGGAATTGGCCATCGGATACCAGGGCGGTGAAGACGACTTCACGTACAACTTGAACGCGAATATTTCCATGTACCGCAACGAAGTCACCGACCTCGGTGCCCCTGTGGACAGCTTGAACCAGCCCATCTTCACGGGCAACGTGTTTGGNTCTGGNGACTTNGTGGCCATCACAGACATCGGGTTGCCCATNGCGACNTTCTGGGGCTTCGAGACCNCGGGCATTTACCAAACGGACGAAGAGGCCATGGCCGACACCGCCCAGGCGAACGCCGTGGCAGGTGACGTGATTTTCGTGGACCAAAACGGCGACGGCGTCATCAACAACGAGGACAAAGTGGTCATCGGCAACCCGCACCCCGCCTTCACCTACGGCTTCACGGCAGGGGCCAAGTACAAGAACTTCGACTTCAACTTGTTCTTGCAGGGCAGCCACGGCAACGACATCTACAAAGGGATGTTCCGTTACGACCTCAACACCACCAACCTGCCGATCTCTGCATTGGACCGTTGGACGGGGGAGGGCACGTCGTTCGACACCCCTCGTGTGACGCACTCTGACTTGAACCAAAACAACCGCGTGTCCGACCGCTTCATCGANGATGGGTCGTACNTGCGCATCAAGTCGTTGATGGTGGGGTACACCCTGCCGTCGAACACCTTGGAGCGCTTGGGCATTTCCAAGTTCCGTGTGTACGCCAGTGCGAACAACCTGTTCACCTTCACGCCGTACTCGGGCCTCGACCCGGAAATCGGCACACGCGGCACGCTTGAAATCGGCATCGACCGTGGTTTCTACCCATCTCCCCGGATTTACAACCTGGGCATCAACGTGACATTCTGATGAACCAAAAAGCTACCTCCTTCACTTGGTTGGGCGCCTTGGCCGTGATGGTCGTCGTGCTCGCATCCACGGGATGCTCCAAGGACTTTTTGAACCGCGACCCCTACATCGGGAGCTCGGCGGGCAATTTTTACCAAACCGCCGACGACGCGGAAGCCGCGACCATCGCGTGCTACGCGCCGCTTCAGGTGGAGATTTCGGACGGAGCCCACTTNCGGTGGTACTTCGGCGACATCGTGAGCGACGACGCCGACAAGGGNGGTTCGGGCGACACGGACGAACCGGATTTGCTCGAGTTCGAGAACTTNTTCGGCGACCCNTCGAGCGGCATNGTGCTCGGCGAATGGAAGACCGCCTACAAGGGCATCACGTACTGCAACATTGCCTTGCAGAACATCCCNGACATCGAGATGGACGAGTTCCAAAAACTCGCCTACCTGGGAGAGGCCAAGTTCTTGCGCGCCTTCTGGTACTTCAACCTCGTGACGACGTTTGGCGGCGTGCCACTCGTGACGGCTCCTTTGGCGCCATCGGAGTACGCCCAGCCACGTGCCACTGAGAAAGAAGTNTGGGACCAAATCGTGGCAGACCTCGAAGACGCGGCCGCCAACCTTCCCGAAAAGAGCGCCTACAGCGTGTCCGCCACGGGGCGTGCCACCCGTGGTGCGGCCAACGCGTTGCTCGCTAAGGCCTACCTCTACATGGGCAACAAGTTCGAGGGCGACAACTGGCAGGNGTGCCGNGNGCGTTGCGAAGAAGTCGTGGNATCTGGAGAGTACTTCTTGGATCCGGACTACGGCAGCATTTTCACTGAANCCGGTGAGAACGGGCCAGGCAGCATTTGGGAAATTCAATACGCCAACAACTCCGGTGGAAACTGGGGCGCCCAATTCTGGAGCGAGGGGACGTACACCAACGTCTTCCAGCGCGCCCGAGGAACCTTTGCAGGCTACGGCTTCAACTTGCCCACCCAGGACTTCGTGGACGAATTCGAAGTGTGGGAAGTGCAACAAGGAGAGAATGTGTCTGAATTGGTGGACCCACGCTTGGGCTACACCGTCTACCAATTGGGTGACAANGCCTCAGATTGGGGNCAACTCACGGAAGACGCNACGGGCATGCAGAGCCAGTATTTCCCTCGGAANTACTTCAACCCTGCGGCTGAATTGGCGCCCTTTGGCGACCCCAACCCCAACGGAGGNTCCAACGACCGTGTGATTCGTCTCGCAGATGTNTTGTTGATGCACGCCGAGGCATGCAACCAAATGGGCGACGACGCCACCGCGTTGGCGTCTTTGAACATGGTTCGCGCACGCGCAGGTGTGCCTCTCCTGGAGGACGGCTCTGTGTCGGGTCCGTCTCTGTTGGATGCCATCTACCACGAGCGTCGTGTGGAATTGGGCTTGGAGGGCCACCGTTTCTTTGACCTTGTGCGCCAAGGTCGCGCGGCGGAGGTGCTGGACGGCTTCATTCCTGGGAAGAGCGAATTGTTCCCGATTCCCACCGCAGAAATCACTTTGTCCAACGGGGCCTTGACCCAAAACCCTGGATACGAATGAACTTGAAGAACATGACCCTGGTCGCCGGGGCCGCCTTGTTGATGGTGGCTGTGGGGTGCGACCCTTACGTGGAAACCAGCCCAGGTTTGCCTGATCCTCCCTCTGCGGACGTGCAGTGGTACTTCTTGCCAGACACGGTGGACGGNGTCATCGGCATCGATNCCAACCGCGTGGTGGTGGAGGCTGAAGCCAGCGAGGACGTGTTCATCCATTTGTGGGACTTTGGTAACGGCCAAATCAGCAACGACCCCGTGGACACGATGGTGTACTACGTGGAAGGCACGTACGGCATCTCCTACCAAGGTCATGCCGAAGGGGGCATGGCGTACTTCGCAGACAGTGTGAGGATTGAGAAGACCCTCGAGCTCCCGTGCGAAGGCACGTTGGCACTACTCACAGGATGCGACAACCCCAAGACGTGGAAGTTTGCGTCGGACGCTGGAGCCATCGCCATTGGACCTGAACCTGGGTCGACTGAATGGTACGCCTCGCCTGCGGGTGGCTTGGTCGAATTCCAGTACGACGACCGTTGGACGNTGACCGAGGNCGGNNANTTCATCTACAACAACAACGGNNGNTCNATGAANCCCTTTGACGGCTACATCGAGACGTTGATGACGGTCCAACCTTCCACGTACATGTTGGAATTGGAGGCAGGACCCAACGGGGAAGACCTGTTCACGGTGGGTGGNATGACCACCGAAGNCTCTGAGATCTGCGGATGGATGGGGGTGTGGGACTCTGGCCCCACCTACACCATCACAGAAATCACNGAGGATCGGNTGGTGTTGAGCNCCTTGCAACAGGGTGGNGACTGTGTCAACCCCNTGGGCAGCGGTTACTTNACNTTGATTTTCGCNGCAGAATGAACGCTTCCAAGCGGTTGAACGCGTGGCTGGGNGGATTTGGATTCGCCCTGCTTGCCGTGGGGTGCTCCGATTGCGGAGGCCCCNCGGAGCCGGTCAACGCGGAGATTCAATTCGTGGCCGACCGCACGTTGTTGGAGAATTCCTTCAACAGCACTTTCCGATTCGAAGTCCGTTTGGACGCCACGTACGAGGAAGAAGTGACGGTCGATTTCGAGACGGTGGAGGGGACGGCCAAAGCGGGAGAGGACTTCCTCAGTCAGGCCGGCACCTTGGTGTTTGCGCCAGGGGAGCTCATCCAACAGATTGAAGTGCCCATCGTCGTCGACGAGGGTCTCGAGCCGGACGAGCATTTCACCGTGGAATTGAGCAATCCTGTCAACGGGTACTTGAAGGGTAACCTGCAAGTCGCCACGGGCACTATCCTCAACGACGACACAGAGTTGGACATCGCCCTGCCTGACGGCGGGTACGACACGCCGCACTCGCCAAGCGATCCGCCAGAAGGCATGACCTTGGTGTGGTCGGANGAATTCGANGGNACGGACATTGACCTGAGCAACTGGACCCACGAATTGGGTGCGGGAGGCTGGGGCAACAACGAGTCTCAAGCGTACACGNCGGACCCGGCCAACTCCTTTGTGGAAGATGGCAANTTGTTCATCGTGGCGTTGCAAGACGGGGCAGGNTACACGTCGGCCCGCATGGTGTCNCGNGACAAGCAGGAGTTCGCCTTTGGCCGAATCGATATCCGCGCGGTGTTGCCCTACGGCCAGGGACTCTGGCCCGCCCTTTGGATGCTCGGGGCCAACCACTCCCAAGTCGGATGGCCTGAATGTGGAGAGATCGACATCATGGAACTCTTGGGTCACCAGCCCAACTACGTGCATGGCACGGCGCATTGGGGTGAAATGATTGGTGGCGGACACCCCAACTTGGGGGCCGTGACCTACTCTCAGTTCCCCACCACCTTTTCTGAGGAATACCACGTGTTCTCCTTGGATTGGCGTCCTGACACCATGACTTGGTTGATGAACGACGAGCCGTACTTTCAGCTGACCACCGTGGACCACGTGGAGAACAGCGGGTACGACACGCCATTCAACGATCCGTTCTTCTTCATTCTGAACATTGCCGTGGGCGGCAACTGGCCGGGGTACCCCGACGAGTCGACGTTGTTCCCGCAGTTCATGGCCATCGATTACGTGCGCGTCTACCAGGAATAAGCCCCTACCTTCGGCGTCGATGAACGTGCAAGTCTCTTTTGCGCAGTACGACGCCTTGTTTGGGGACGATCCAGGGACCTACCTGGAGTTTTTGACCAAACTTGAAGCATCTCTGTGGTCGGCCAAACGCCGCCTCGGAGATGCTTTGTTGTTGGGCGAAGGTCAAGTGGTGTCCGATGTGCGTCACGCCCTGAAGCCGACCCTCCAAATGCTCGGGGCCTCCCCGTTGGTTGACCTGTTGTTCTCGCCTGTGCACCCTGGCGCGGAGGCGGACGTCAAATCGCAATTTGACCAAGCCATGGACCTCGTGCTTGCNGCGGTGGAGGCGAAAAAAATCAACGTCGAATGAGTCAGGACGAACGACTCTTGGAGCGCNTGCGCCAACACTGTTTGGGGAAGCCTGGCACGACCGAGGAGATGCCGTTCGACGACCGCACCGTGGTGTTCAAGGTGGGCGGCAAGTTGTTTTGCCTGTTGGACGCGTTTGAGTTTTCTGGATGCGGCATGAAATGCGACCCCGAGCGCATCCCTGAATTGCGCGCCTCGTACGAGGGCATCACCACAGGGCCCTACTTGAACGCCAAGCATTGGAACAGCGTGCATCCAGAGCCATTTGGCGACGTGCCATGGTCCATGTTTCTCGACNTGGTGGACCACAGTTANGCGTTGGTGTGGAAGGGCTTGACGCGCAAGGTGAAAGAGGCCATCGAGGAAACGCAAACGCGTTAACTTCGTGGCCAAACGATTCACCCCATTTCCATGAAAACATTCGACTTCAACGCGTTGGTGCTGTGCTTGTTTGGCGCGGCCACCTTTGGTTTCTCTGTTCAATCTCAAGCCCAGTGTTCGGAGATCTTCATCTCGGAATACATCGAAGGCTGGAGCAACAACAAGGCCCTCGAATTGTACAACCCCACCAATGCGGCCGTGGATTTGAGCGACTACCGTTTGGAGCGCTACTCCAACGGGGCGACTGCTGCGCAAGACAACCAAAAAGTGGACCTCTCAGGCACCCTGGCGGCCAACAGCGTCGTGGTGGTGGTGCTCGACAAGCAAGATCCGGATGGGGTGGACTTTGAAGCGCCCGTGTGGGACGAACTCGCCGAGGCAGCCGACTTGTGGGTTTGCCCTGTGTATGAGGAAAACAACACGATGTATTTCAACGGCAACGACGCCATGGTGCTTCGCAAAATTTCCACGAACGCCGTGATCGACATCTTTGGCAAGATTGGAGAAGATCCCGGCACGACGGGTTGGGCTGAGATGACCCAAAACCACACCTTGGTGCGCAAAACCGGAGTGACTGCGGGCGACGTGGACGCCTTGGACGATTTCTTGGTCGTGGACGAGTGGGACGGNTTGATGTGGTCCAGCGACTCGTTGAATTACACNTTGGACAGCGTGTTCGTGAACCTCGGATCGCACACCTGCGACTGCGGCACCACCCAGGTGCTCGAAGCTGCGCGCACTGCCNCCNTCGACGTGTTTCCCAACCCCGCNACCGGCGACGTGGTNTGGGTGAAGGGCGAGCAGGCCATCCGTGANGTGGTGTTGCACAACTTGGCAGGCCAGCAAATCGGTCGCCAGGCTGTGAACGGCCGTCGCATGGTGGAGCTCTCTTTGTCGACAGCCCCCTCGGGCATGTACCTCATGGAGGTGCACTTTGAGAANGGCGCCCGCGCGACACGTCGCGTGGTTCGCAAGTGAGCCGCATCCNAATGAANTTGATGAAGCATTGGGGCTTGGCCCTGGTGGCCCTGTTCTTGGGCCTCACCTCGCACGCCCAGTTGTGCACGGTGAACGGCGTGGTGGAAGACGCGTTGACCGGAGACCCGTTGATCGGGGCNTANGTGAAGTCNGGCAACGCNGTGGTCGCCACGGATTTCGACGGGGTGTTCTCGTTGGCCGTGCCNAAAGGGGANGCCACGATCGAGGTGTCCTACATCGGCTACGAAAGCCAATCCCGTCAGGTCAAGTGCGAGGGCGCGAACACTTCGGTCCGCTTCCGCATGGAGACNCTCATCATGAAAGAGGCCGTGGTCTCGGCAGATGTGGTCATCTCCCGCAAGACGCCCGTGGCTTTCACGAACGTCCTTCCTGCGCAGATTCAAGAGGAACTCGCAGGCCGTGACCTTCCCTTGGTGTTGAACACCACCCCTGGGGTGTACGCCACCCAACAAGGAGGTGGCGACGGAGATGCGCGAGTGACCATNCGCGGCTTCGACCAAACCAACCTTGCGGTCATGGTGGACGGAGTGCCCATGAACGACATGGAAAACGGCTGGGTGTACTGGAGCAACTGGGCTGGGTTGGACTTGGTGGTTCGCACCACGCAAGTGCAGCGCGGTTTGGGCGCCAGCAAGCTGGCCATTCCCTCTGTGGGAGGCACCATCAACATCCTGACTGGGGGAGACGAGTCGGCCAACGGCTCCATCAACTACCAATCTGAAATCGGTTCTTACGGCTACTTCCGGAACAGTTTGAGCGGGGTCTTTGGCAACCAAGACAAAGGCTTTTTGCACTTCGTGGGGTCGTACAAATCCAACCAAGGCTTCGCAGACGGCTTGGAATCGGAGGCGTACGCTTACTACTTGAAGGGCCGCAAGACGGTGGGGAACCACAACTTGAGTTTCACCACGTTTGGCGCTCCCCAGCGCCACGGGCAGCGGTCGTACCAGATGCAGGTCTACGAGTACGACCAGGCCCTTGCCGAGCAGCTCACCGACGAGGCGGGCCAAGCGGAGTTGCAAGGCGTCGTGGATGGGTTGAGCGAAACGGCCATCCTGAACAGCGGACGGGGCTTCAACGAGTTCATGGTGAACTACGAGGAGGTCTATTACAACTACAACGAGGAGACGGGNCAAGTGGACACCACCTACGGCGNTGTTCGTCGGTANAACCCACGNCAAAACCAATACTTCAAGCCCATCGTNACGGTCCGTGACGTGTGGAGCTTGTCGGACAAGTCGACGTTGACCACCACGGCCTACGCCAGCTTCGGCANNGGNGGNGGAGANGCGTTGGCNAGCACGCCAGGCACGCGNCTTNAGGACGGCACCNTCGACATGCAGGGNACGTGGNATTCGCACCAGCTCTTTGAGTTTGGTCCNAATGGANTGAACGTGGACGAGAACGGCGAGCGAAAGGGGTCCAACTTCATCCGNATTGCGCACAACGACCACCGTTGGTTTGGNGCNCTGTCCAACTTCAACAGCNCATTGAACGACNAATGGACNTTGAGTGCNGGGGTGGACGCGCGTCACTACACCGGAAGCCACTACCGGACGATTGGNGACATGTTNGGGGCCGATTANTACGACGCTCCNNANGACCGNCGCGACCAAAACNCCGACTTCGNCACGCCCCTCCGGACNGGCGACAAGTACTANTACNANGACGACGGCCAAGTNGCTTGGGGTGGGTCGTANTTCCAGCTCGAGTTGGACAAGTACAACTACTCTGCATTTGTGAACGTGTCGGGCGCCCAAAGCTGGTACCGCGCGATCGACTACTTCCGACCCAANGTGGTGACCTTGAACGATACGACTTACGAGGTTCGCTCCACCGATGAGTACCGTGTACTCGGNGANACGGANTGGCAAACCGACACGACGTTCCTCACGGCAGACCACGAAGGGTTGACCAACTACACAACGGATTGGCAGCGNTTGAACAGCGCCACCATCAAGGCNGGCGGCAANTACAACTTCAANGAGTGGNTGAACGCCTACACCAANGTGGGNTACNTGAATCGGGCNCCNTTGTTCAACTCGGTNTTCGACATCAACAACAACGTGATTGANGGCTACGAGAANCAATACGTCAANGCNNTNGAGGCNGGCGTGAAGTTNTCCAAGGGCAANTTNGCCTCGAACGTGAANGCNTACCGCACNGGTTGGGAAAACAAGCCNGTGAACCGGTTCTANGGNNTGTCNGGNTTGTGGAANGACCCCACNTTGTCTGTGTACGCAGACACCAGCACCGTGGCGGGTCGCGAATCCATGATTGCCTTGGCCGAGAGCAATGCCAGCGCCGAAGAATGGAACGCCGTGGCCCTTTCGGTGATCGACGACGTGGACCGAAACTTGGGGTACAACCTCTTGAACGCAGACGCGGTGCACTCTGGCATCGAGTGGGACTTTTCGTACGACCCTACGGCCAAATTCAATGTGCAAGGGGTGGTCTCCGCGGGCAACTGGCGGTGGACAAGCAACGAGCGCGTGGATTTGGTCAACCGCACGACCAACGCCTTTGTGACACGCGTGGCGGACCAAAGCATCGCCGACACCTTGGTGAACCTCGACGGTGTCAAGGTGGGGGACGCCGCCCAGCGCCAAATCTCCATTGCGACAAGCTTCCGCCCCAAGCGCGGCACGTACTTCTCGCTTCGCCGCACCTTATTTTGGCAACACTACGCTCGGTTCTCGCCAGGCGACGTCATCACCGAGGGTGAGCCCAAAGATGTATGGATCACCCCAGCATACTCCCTGTTGGATTTCAACGCCGGGACGTCGTTTGACGTCTCGGACAATGCGTTGTTGCGGGTGCGCTTGAGCGTGACCAACGCGCTCAACGTCCTCTATGTGTCTGACGCGACCAACAACTCCCAATACGCCCCCAACCCGTATGGATTGGAAGGCGGAAGTGGAAGGGCAGAGGTGTTCGTTGGCCCGCCCCGCATGGTGCGGTTGAGCGCTGTGCTTGAATTGAAAGGACTTCAAAACAGAACCCCCAAGGAATGAATTTGAAACGGACTGTGGCCCTGGCGGCCTCCTTCGTCACCTTGACATCGGTGGCGCAAGAGAACATTCTCGACATGCGCGAGAATTACAACATCGGACAAACCGTGACCGTCACTGGCGTGGTGACAAGCGACGACAACCTCGGCTCAGTGCGCTACTTGCAAGACGCCACGGCGGGCATCGCCCTCTACCCTGGCCAGGACTGGTCTGCGTGGGACGCGACCCCGCAGATTGGAGACAGCTTGAGCGTGACCGGGGAAATCACCGAGTACAACGGGTTGTTGGAAGTGGGTCCCAACCTCACGGCCGTGGAGTTCTTTGGCGCGGGAACCGTGCCTGAGCCATTGGAAATCACCCCTGCGGACATGGGCGAGAACCTGGAAGGACAACTCGTGCGCGTGAATGGCGTGACGTTCCCCTTGGCGGGCACGTTCATCACAGGCAACAACACCTACGACTTCACAGCATCCGGGGAGACGGGTGTCATTTACGTGCGCACCAGCAACAGCTTGGTGGGCGAAGAATTGACGGGGTGCGAAGTGGACATGTTGGGCATCGTCTCGCAGTTCTCGTTCGACGGTTTTGGGGGCTACCAGTTGCTCCCACGCGGTCCGGTGGACTTGATTCCTGCGTCGGCGTTGTGCTTCACCTCCCCGGTGATGCAGTCAAACATGGCCACCACCAGCTTCACCTTGTCGTGGACCACGGATTTGGCGTGCGACGG
>PBWG01000079.1 GCA_002729115.1 Crocinitomicaceae bacterium
GCAACTTGTGCAACAGGAGCTAGAGGGTCGTCCGTCGCGGTCAGACATGGCGTGGATTGATGGAAACGCCTGGCCCGGTGCCAAAACACCCGGCTTCTACTACGACGACCACCACCTTGTGGCAGAAGGGGCGGCCTCTTACTCGACGTGGTTGGACGCCGAGTTGAACCGACAATTCCAACGGCCATGAATGCGGTCGGTTCAAATTCGTCCCCGGGCTGTCGGGCCCTGATCTTCACGGTGGCCTGGCTGTCGGCGGCGCTTTCCCAAACACTCCAGGCCCAAACCGTGGACATCTTGGCCGCAGACCAGATCGTGCGCGACCCCGCCGTCACCGACGCGCAACGGTTTTTGGGCCATGTGCAACTTGGCCACCAAGACGGCGTGCTTCACTGCGACTCCGCGTGGCGGTTTGACGACGGGGTCGTTGAAGTGTTTGGCCATGTCCGGATGGAGCACCCTCCCTCGACCGTGCTCCTGGCCGACTACATTGGTNTGAAGCCCGACGTCGACTGGGTCGAAGCCCGTGGAAACGTCCAGCTCGACCATGAAGGCTCCANGTTGACGGCCCCGAGCCTGCGCTATCAAATGGCCTCCAAAAAAGCCCGCTACGGGGAGGGCGCACGCATCCACGACGACGGTTGGACTGTGACAAGCCAAACCGGGGTGTACTTCGCGGAGGCTGAATTGTTCCTGCTGGGGGGCAGCGTCTTGGCGGTGTCGGACCAAGACACGCTCCGCAGCGATTCCTTGCATTGGGTCAGGCCAGACGACCACTACACGTTTTGGGGTCCAACAACCTGGCATTCTCCCGACTTCCAATTCACATGCCAAGCAGGCGACCTGCTGCTCGACACGGGGGGCAGCGCNAAGCGGCCCACAGGCTGGCTCTCAGGCGCCGTGCGCGTCGCCGACGGGTCCGGCACCGTGGAAGGCGACAGCCTCAGNTTTGGCGAAGAGATGCATGAGGCCCACGGANAGGTCNGGTTGGCCAGCGCCGACCGCCAAANGGTGGCCCANGGCCACAGGGCAGAGCAGCACCTCTCNGACAGCCTTGANCTGGTCTTCGGCGACNCCGNGAACCCCGCGTGGCTCCGGCAAATTGACGGCGAAGACACGCTGCACATTTCAGGCCTCGAGCTGCGGCGCGCGCCCAACCTGTTGACGGTGGTGGATTCTGTGTGGATGGACTCGGAGGACCTTCAAGGCGAAGGCGATTCGCTGGTTTGGGACGACCGCCTCGGGCAAATCGACGTGTTCGGNTCGCCNCGTCTCTGGTCTCACATGGACCTGCTTTCNGGCGATTCNTTGACCATGTTCCTGGNCGAGAACCGGCCCGAGTTGCTTTGGATGCGAGGCCANGCNGTGGTCCTCTCCCCAGCGAACGACACCCTGTCCCACCGCATTTCAGGACGCAACCTGGACGCCCATTTCGTGGGAGGCCAACTGGACTTGGTGGACGTGCTCGGCAACGGACAATTGAGCTATTTCATGGTCCCCGAGCCANGCCAAGATGGAGAGGTTCGCGTGAACCAGGCGGTGTGCTCTAGGGTCTCGCTCAACGTGGACGACAACGCCTTGGTCGGAGTGGCCCTGTCCCAAAGCCCAGAGGGTGGCATTCGGACGGTCGGGGAAGGCTTTGATTTGGTCCCGTTTCAAGTCCCCCAACGCCCCGCCAATCCCCCTTGGGAAACTTCTGAACAGAGCGACCTCGCTGATTGACATGTCCTATCTTCGCCGCTGCATGGNGAACNACGACATCTTCGACCAAGTGGNGGGGCTTTTCGAGGCTTACCTCGAGCAAAACGGGCACCGGAAAACGCCGGAGCGTTTTGCCATCCTGAGGCAGGTGTACAGTTACGACGGCCACTTCGACGTGGACACTCTTTATGAGGTGATGGGCAAGGGAGAATACCGGGTGTCGCGGGCCACGTTGTACAACACCTTGGACTTGTTGCTGGATTGCAACCTGGTGCGTCGGCATCAATTTGGGGACCAAAGCGCCCAGTACGAGAAATGNCATCGGGTCAAGCAACACGACCATGTGATCCTNGCCGACACNGGAGAGGTGCTGGAGTTCTGCGACCCCCGCATCCAACAAATCAAAGCGACCCTCGAGGAGATTTTCGACATCGAGGTGATGCACCACAGTTTGAACATCTACGCCCGGAAGCGGGCCACAACTCCTGCGCAACATGAAAGTTGATGTGCTCCTCGGGCTCCAATGGGGCGACGAAGGCAAAGGNAAAATCGTGGACGTGCTCACCCCCGAGTACGACGTGATTGCGCGGTTTCAAGGCGGCCCCAACGCCGGCCACACCCTCGAGTTTGATGGCATCAAGCACGTGCTTCACACCATCCCCAGTGGCGTCTTCCGCCCAGACACCCTGAATGTGGTGGGCAACGGCGTGGTGATCGACCCGATCATTTTCAAGAAGGAAATCGACGCCCTTGTGGACCTCGGGGTGGACGTGGCTGGATGTTTGGCGATCAGCCGAAAGGCCCATCTCATCCTTCCCACCCATCGGTTGCTCGACGCGGCGTCGGAAGCCGCCAAGGGCAAGGCCAAAATTGGCAGCACGCTCAAGGGCATCGGCCCGACATACATGGACAAGACCGGCCGCAACGGCCTGCGCGTGGGGGACATTGAGAGCCCGCACTTCGAGTCGCGTTACCACACGTTGCGCGACAAGCACGTGGCCATGCTGGGGCAGTTCGACGGCTTCGAGTTCAGGGTCGACGACGCCGAGTGGCTGGAAGCGGTGGCGTTCTTGCGGACGCTCAAGCTGATCGATTCCGAGCACGACATGAACCGCGCATTGAAAGCCGGTCAACGGATTTTGGCCGANGGTGCGCAAGGCACCATGCTGGACATCGACTTCGGGACATACCCCTTCGTCACGTCGTCCAACACCATCTCCGCAGGNGCTTGCACAGGCCTCGGCATTGCCCCCAACCGGGTGGGCGAGGTTTTTGGCATTTTCAAGGCCTACTGCACGCGTGTGGGCTCTGGTCCCTTCCCCACCGAACTGCAAGACGAGTTGGGTGAACGGATGCGCGCCGAAGGCCACGAATTTGGGGCCACCACAGGTCGGCCCCGCCGTTGTGGCTGGCTCGACCTGCCCCAACTGCGCTACGCCGTCGATGTCAACGGCGCGACGCAATTGTGCATGATGAAAGCGGACGTGTTGGGTTGCTTCGACGAGATCGAGGTGTGCANCCATTACATGCACCGCGGCGAAAAAATCGACCACTTGCCGTTTGGCATCAACCCGGACGAAGTGGAGCCTGTCTACACCACCCTGCCCGGNTGGCCCGGCGACCTCACAGGCATCCGCACCTTGGNNGAAGTCCCCCAAACGTTGCTCGACTACGTGNCCTTNATCGAAGAAGCCGTGGGGGTGCCTGTCACCGTGCTGAGTGTCGGTCCTGACCGGGCGCAGACGCTGGAGTTGAAACCCCGCACTTGACCACCGAGACCCTTCTCAAACTGCTGGCTGCCCCCCTCCGGTGGCTGCCCGATTGGGTGTCCAACATCCCCGCTTTGCAACGCCACATCCACGCCCGGGCCCGGGCCGTGGGGGTCAACGTCGCACCCGATGCGTTCATCCACTTTGGCGCCACCTTCGAAGGCAAAGGAGGCGTGACGGTGGGTCACGGGGCCTACGTCGGCCGAGGCGCCCACCTGCAATCGTCGTGGAATTGGGACGCACACGAAGAATCTCGAACGTGGATGGCGGGCGACATCGTGCTGGGGGNCCAAAGCCGGGTCGACTCTGGGGTCCATGTCCTTCCTGGCACCCACGTTCCGCAAGGCGGTCACCTCCGAACCGACCTCGACGGGCACAGTCTGCGCCANCCTCAAGCCAACCCCGACAACACGTCCCNTGCCAAGCTCAGCGTCAGGACGCCGGTGTTCGCNTTGGGCACGGGACGTTCGGGCACCCAAGCCATGGCGAAGGCCGTGAATGCGCTGCCTTTGTGGACAGCGAGGCACGAGGGCTTTCCGTGGTTGAACGCCTTGGGAGCCATGAAGGCCCGCGGCGAACTGACGCAAGACGAAATCGTGNCCCTCATGCAACGGCGCTGGGGCACCTTTTTCAGCCCCACCGACTTCACTGTGGACTCCGACCAGCGCTTCTACAACCTGTTGCCTGAGGTCCACCGCGTGTTTCCCAAGGCCAAGTTCTTGCTGGTCATNCGCCCCCTCTCGAAGTTCGTGGCCTCCGCAGCAGCCATGGGCTGGTACGCCGAGGACGACCNCCACGANCACCGGTGGAGCCACTACCGACCCACGCCCNCATCCATTGACCCGCCATCTCCAGACATTCGTCCACAAGTCCAGCGCCTTNTGTGGTATTGGCAACATGTCAACGGGGCCATNTTGGACTTCTTCGAGAACATCAACNCCGACCAAACCTGCGTGGTGTGGCTTGGGTCCTCCGAGTTTGAACAGAAATCTGCGGCGTTTTGCAACCTCGATCACTTGCANATTCCGCCTTCCAACACCAGCAAGCACCGGCGGCTCCATAAGTTTGTCCTGGGTGAGGAGGAATTGAACTCCTGTGCCCAAGNCCAATCCGCATTCATCCAGCGCCANAACCTTCACAACCCGCCGTCATCGACGACTTGAACACCCAAGCCTGACTCCGCCAAGCCTGGCCATCGCGGTGAATTTGTTCAGGCNTTCACCAGAGGNTACTGTGCGAATTTGGCGTTGACGGCGTCTCCCACGCGCTTCAACACAGTCGCGTCTTCAGGTGCCGTCAGGACCGCGTCCATCCACTCCACCAGCTCCACCATGTCTTCCTCAACGAGGCCTCGGGTCGTCACCGCTGGTGTGCCCACGCGCATGCCTGAGGTGACAAACGGGGAGCGCGTGTCGAACGGCACCATGTTCTTGTTCACCGTAATGTGCGCCTGGCCCAGGGACTGCTCCGCCACCTTTCCGGTCACGCCCTTGTTGGTGAGGTCAATCAGCATGAGGTGGTTGTCTGTGCCTCCGCTGATCAAATCGTAGCCGCGCTCCACAAACGCCGCCGCCATGGCCTGCGCGTTCGCCACCACTTGCTTGCAATACGCTTCGTAGGAAGGCTGAAGTGCCTCGCCAAAAGCCACGGCCTTGGCGGCAATGACATGCTCCAAGGGGCCGCCCTGCATCCCTGGGAACACGCCGGAATCGAGCAAAGACGAGAACGAGCGCACCGCNCCCTTCATCGTGGTGATGCCCCATGGGTTGGGGAAATCTTTGCCCACCATGATCACCCCNCCGCGCGGGCCCCGNAGGGTCTTGTGCGTGGTCGATGTGACGACGTGGCAATGCGGGAGTGGGTTGTCCANCAATCCGGCGGCAATCAGGCCGGACGGNTGCGAGATGTCNGCCAACANGANGGCGCCCACTTCGTCNGCGATTTGACGGAACCGTGCGTANTCCCACTCGCGGGCGTACGCCGACGCCCCGCAAATGATCATTTGGGGTTTCTCAGCCCGGGCTGTCTCCGCCACCTTGTCCATGTCGATGGTGCCGGTTTCTTTCTCCACTCCGTAAAATGTTGGACGGTACAGCTTGCCACTGTAATTCACCGGCGAACCGTGGGTCAGGTGACCTCCGTGGGCCAAATCAAATCCCAAAATGGTGTCGCCGGGCTTNAGACAAGCCAACATCACCGCGCTGTTCGCGGAGGCACCCGAATGGGGCTGAACGTTGGCCCATTCAGCGCCAAACAGCTTGCACAGCCGCTCGATGGCCAAGTTCTCGGCCTGGTCCACAAATTCNCANCCGCCGTAGTAGCGCTTTCCGGGCAAGCCCTCGGCGTATTTGTTGGTCAGGATGCTTCCCTGCGCGGCCATGACGGCCTCGCTGGTGTAGTTCTCGGACGCAATGAGCTCGGCCCCTTCGGTTTGGCGGGTGTACTCAAGGCCCACAATGCGGGCAACTTCTGGGTCGGTTTGGAGGGCGGGGTGCAGTTCTTTGGACACGGCAATCGGGTTGTTTGAAGGCACCAAAAATAACCTGTCGGTTCGACCTGGCCATCGTTCCAGAGGCAAATCGTCCACCGCCTGTCCTGGGCGTATTTTTCCGGTCCAAGAGTCCCACGTCATCAAGCACACATCACCCCCCAACGCCCTCGCCGCAGAGACCTCNCCCTACCTGCGTCAGCACATGCACAANCCCGTGCGTTGGCTGCCATACGGGCCGGAAGCTTGGGCCAAAGCCCGGGCCGAACGCAAACTGGTGCTGGTCAGCGTGGGGTACAGCGCATGCCATTGGTGCCACGTNATGGAGCACGAGACGTTTTCCGACGCCGAGGCGGCCNNTTTCATGAACGCCCATTTCGTGTGCATCAAGGTCGACCGCGAAGAACGTCCCGACGTGGACCAAGTGTACATGGAGGCTGTCCAATTGATGACCCGTCAAGGGGGGTGGCCGCTGAATTGCATNGCNCTGCCAGACGGGCGGCCCATTTGGGGAAGCGTGTATTTGCCCAAAACCCAATGGCTCTCTTCCCTCCAGGCCATCGTCGACGTCGAATCCGAAGACCCCGACCGCGTGAGACGCTACGCCACGAAACTGACCACGGCAGTGGAAGCCATGGGCCAGCCTTCTTCTCAGCCGGAGGCATCGTCGTTCCTGGAGGCGTTCGACAGCTGGGCCGAGTCCTGGGACCTCGAGCATGGAGGCCGGATGGGTGCGCCCAAGTTCCCGTTGCCCTGCCAGCTTGAATTCTTGGAGCGTGCTTCCCATTCGAAATGCTTGGGTCCTGAAAGGCCACAGTCTGCACNAACACATGCATTGCACACCTTGGGCGCTTTGGTTCGCGGCGGCATCCACGACCACGTCGGAGGAGGGTTTGCGCGCTACAGCGTCGACGAGGCTTGGCACGTCCCGCATTTTGAGAAGATGCTCTACGACAACGCCCAAATGGTGTCGGCCCTTGCGGCGTGGGCGGACGAGGCGCATCCGGAGTTCAACGAGGCTTTGACCCAGGCCGTGGCATTCATGGAAAGGGANTGGCGGCTGGACCACGGCGGNTTTTGTGCTGCGCTCGACGCCGACAGCGAAGGCCAAGAAGGCACCTACTACCTGTGGACTGCCGCGGAATTGGAATCCCTTTTGGCCCCAGACGAGTTGGCTTGTGTGGACTCGGCGTTTGGGTTGAACGGCCACAGCCTGTGGGAANGTGGCCAACATGTGCTTCGGCGCAAGGCCAAGTCCGACNTGNATCCACGCAACCTGAAAGANGTGCTTCGCAAGCTCCNGACCTGGCGCGANGGACCANACGGACGNGTCAAGCCTGGCCTGGACGACAAGNTCCTNACCTCGTGGAATGCCCTCGCCGCCATCGGCTTGGCCCAAGCCGCGCGGCGCCATGCCGACATTCCCCTGGAGCTGCCCCTCCGACTGGGCAGATACCTGCGCACCCATGCGCGGGTGCCCCACCGCCCAGACTTGCTCCGCAGAACGTGCCACGCAGAGGGCGGCCCCGTGCACGAGGGGTTTGCCGAAGACTACGCGTTCACCGTGGAGGCGTTCCTTGAACTCCATCAATCGACCCAGGACCGGGAATGGCTCCAGGAAGCCCGAGCCCTCATGGCAACGGCCATGGATCGGCTGTTCGACCCCGAGTCCAAGACGTTTTGGAACAACGCCCAAGGCTCCGACACGCCTTTCGTCCGCAGCCGAAGCATGGACGACGGTGTCATTCCCTCGGCCAACGCCTCTTTTGCGTCGGGCTTGTGGAAGCTGGGGTGGGCCCTGGACATCGAAGCGTGGCGGGAGCTCTCGCGCCACATGGTGCATTCCCGCATGGCCGGGGCGACCACCTTGGACGAGTCTGGTAAATGGGGGCAGGTCCATTTGGACCAAACCGACGGCTTCACCACCGTCGTGGTGGCCGTTGGCTCCGACGGGCATCGGCAAGCCGTGACCCAGGCGTGGTGGTCGAAGCGGCGGCCTGGCACCTGGCTGGAAGTCGTCAGCGAAAGAGATGCCCACATCTCAGCGTGGATGGAAGGAAAAAGCCNGGGTNCCGAGGGCCAGCCGCGCTGGTATGTTTGTCAAGAAGGCGCGTGCCAGCTTNCNGTGGACACCGCCGAACAAGCCTGGAACCTNTGNCNCCTGTCATGACNNCNACNCCACCACACTGCCATCCNCNTGCATGGTCTGCNATNCGGGCCGCNTTGNTGCTGCTGGGNTTGNNGNNTTGGAGCGTCTATGGCGGCGACGTNTGGGCCCAAGAGGACAGCATGAGCCGAAGCGAGCGCAAAGCCGTGAAGCGACGGGTGAAAGACGCTGCCAAGGCGGAAAAGCAGGCCAACAAGGAGTTTGAGAAGAACTACAAGGAGCTTCAAAAACGCCATTACAAGCACCAACAGACCAGCCGAGAGAAGAACTTCATTCATCCTGACGGGAAGGACGAATCGGTCTCTGGCCGCGAGGGTGGACACGCCAAAGACAACGTTCGAAGGCGCATGCGGAAAGGGCAACAGAAGGCCCGAAGAAACCGAGATGGCAGGGCCATTCCATGGTGGCGTCGCGTCCGGCTCAGGCGGTCTTGGAAAAAGGGCTGAAAGGCTTCACGGCCCTGGTTTGCAGGGTGTTCACAAAAGTTCGCAAACTGCGTGGCCTTGGCCTATATTTGGCCTCTACACCTGTATTGCCTGAAATTCTAGACGCATGATGCGGTTTGCAACATTTTTGGGAGCGATTTTGATGTCCTTCAGCGCCATGGCGCAAGTCGGCGCCGGAACGCTCAAGGGTCGGATCACAGATTTCGACACCAAAGAGTCCTTGCCCTTTGCCAGTGTGATTCTGTTCTTGAACGGAAACCAAGTGGCCGGCACCAACACCGACTTCGACGGTGACTACACCATCAAACCCATCCAGCCGGGCACGTACGACGTGTTGTTCAGCTTCGTGGGCTACCAGTCCAAAAAAGTGACTGGGGTGAAGATCACCGCCAACAAAATCCAGTTCGTCAACGGCGAACTCGGGGCAGGTGTGATGATGGAAGAAGCCGAGGTTGTGGAGTATTCCGTCCCCCTGATCGACAAGGACGGTGGCGCGTCGGGCGGCACGGTGAGCCGTGAAGACATCGACAAGCTTCCTGGCCGTTCCGCCACGAGCATCGCCTCGACGGTGGCCGGTGCGAGCACGGCGGGCACAGGCGGCGGGGTGAGCATCCGCGGTGCGCGGACTTCTTCCACCTGGTACTACATCGACGGCATCAAGGTCCGCGGTTCTTCCGCCCTTCCGAAGTCGGCGATTGAAGAAGTGCAGGTGGTGACGGGCGGCATCCCCGCCAACATCGGTGACGCAACAGGTGGTGTCATCAACATCTCGCTTCGGAACTCGAGCCGCACCTGGTTTGGCGGTGGTGAAGTGATCACGTCCGGCCTGCCCACCGAAACCTCAGCCATCGGCTTGGACAAGTTTGGCTACAACCTCGCAGAAGGTTCTGTTTCTGGCCCCATCGCCTGGCGCAAGAACGAGAAGGGTGAAAAGACCGACCCGCTTCTCGGTTTGTTCCTCTCCGGCAACTACACCTACCAAAAGGACACCCGACCCACGTTTGGAGGGGTGTACCGGATGACCGACAGCGCACGGGCCGAAATTTTGGCCGAGCCTCTCCGTCAAAATGTGAGTTCCTCAGGGGAAATCAACGGTGCGTTGTACAACGCCGACTTCTTGACGCCTGACAAGTTTGAGCGGACGCCGACCCGCATGAACAACGCCAACCAAAGCGCCAATTTGGTGGCCAAGATTGACGTCAACACCAACGAAACCACGAGCTTGACTTTCGGAGCCACCGCGGCTTTGGGGCGGGCAAATGAGTTCGACCGCGGCCGTTCTTTGATGAACTGGGAGAACAACAACCAAACCACCAGCTTGGACTGGAGGGGTTACGTGAAATTCTCGCAACGCTTTGCCGACGAAGAAGAAAGCAGCTCGGCTGGAGGCTTGAAGAACGTGTTCTACAGCATCATGGCTGACTACNCNCAGAGCTACTTCAAGCGTGAGGACGCCAGCCACGGCAACGACTTNTTNAAGTACGGCCACGTCGGCACGTTCGACGTGTACCANCANAACAGCTACGAGTACAANGACCTCACNGGCCGCTTCGTCCACAACGGATGGGAGGACACCCTNGTNACNTACGCCCCATCNCCNTANAACCCCGAGCTGGCNGCNATCAACAACCAGTACTTCAACCTCTTTGAAAGCGAGCCTTACAATCCCTTCGTGGACGGCCCATACGAGAGCTTGTTGACCGTCCAAAACGGAAACGCATTGCTGAACGGCCAGTCCCCCAACTCGACTTACGGGTTGTGGAGCTACTTCGGTACCCAAGGGAACTCATACAACATCAGCAACAACAGCCAATTCCGCGTCAGCGCGGCAGGCTCTGCCGACATTGGGGACCACGCCTTGCAAATGGGTTTTGAATACGAGCAACGCCGTGACGCCTTCTTCTCACTGGGACCTGTGGGGTTGTGGACGTTGGCGCGCTTGACCACCAATTCGCACATCAAGGAAATCGACGCCACGGACAGCCTCGTGACCAACGTGGGCACAGACTACTACGTGACTTATGGCCGCCTGATTGGCGACAACCAATTTGAATTCGACGCCAACCTGCGTGGTGCCTTGGGCGCGGCTGAGGATGAGTTGATCAACATCGACGCCATCGACCCAGGTTTCTTCACCTTGGACATGTTTGGCGCAGACGACCTCTTGAACCAAGGGTCGAACTACGTGACGTACAGCGGTTACGACCCTTACGGAAACAAAATGACCGACCGNCCCACCATCGAGGACTTCTTCAACGAAACCTCAACAAACGAGNTGAATGGCNTGAACTACAACACGCGCCCCATTGGTGCNTACGAGCCGATTTACATCGCGGGATACATCATGGACAAGTTCACGTTCGACGACATCATCTTCAACGTGGGNCTGCGTGTCGACCGCTTCGACGCCAACCAACCTGTTTTGAAAGACCCTTATGTGGTCGGCCAGTCGTACACCGTGGGTGACATTCAAGGCACCGATGGCGAAGGCTTGATTGAAACGCTCAGCGGCAATGCATTCATTCCCGAAAACATCGGCGAAGACTTTGCCGTCTACGTGGACGCGTTGGAAGGACCGGGCTCCATTGTCGGATTCCGAGATGGAGACACTTGGTACAACTCGTTGGGTACAGAAATCACAGATCCCGACGTGTTGGCCGTGAACACCGCCTACCCTGCGCCATGGCTCAAGCCCAACGACAACGCCACGGAAGAAGATCCGTTCGCCTTGACGTCGGAAGCGTTCCGCGATTACGATCCAGCGGTGAACATCATGCCGCGCATCTCCTTCTCGTTCAACATCAGCGACGAGGCCGTCTTCTTTGCGCACTACGACATTTTGACCCAGCGTCCCACGTCNAGCAACCGCTTCTCCCCCATCGACTACTTGTTCTTGGAGAGCCGGAACAACCTCATCTCGAACCCCGATTTGCGTCCTGAGAAGACCATCGACTATGAATTGGGCTTCCAGCAGGTCTTGACCAAAACGTCAAGCCTGAAGATATCCGCGTATTACAAGGAGATGCGTGACATGATTCAGGTGCGCAACTTCACCGGGGCGTATCCACGCCCGTACAAGGCTTTCGGCAACTTGGACTTTGGAACGGTCAAGGGCTTCACGGTCGGGTACGACATGCGTCGCACAGGCAACGTTCGCTTGAACGCCAACTACACGTTGCAGTTCGCGGACGGCACCGGTTCCACCACCCAAACGGCGTTGGCACTCATCAACGCCGGATTGCCCAACCTCCGGTCCATCAACCCGTTCAACTACGACCAGCGTCACCGCATTGTCGCCAACGTGGACTACCGCTACGGCGCAGGCGAAGAGTACAACGGTCCTGTGGTCAAGTTTGGAGGAAAGGAGCGTCAGTTGTTCGCCAACACCGGCTTGAACTTCATCGCCAACCTCGGCTCTGGAACGCCTTACACAGCGTCCACCATCGCCACCCCAATCACCGGAGAAATCAGCCCCTCAACCGAAGGNTCGATCAACGGCAGCCGCTTGCCTTGGCAGTTCAGCTTGGACGCCAACCTGGACCGCAACTTCACCGTGACCTACGGCGGAGAAGGCGACGCGGCCAAGACCACCAACCTCAACTTGTACTTGTGGATTGGAAACGTGCTCAACACACGCAACATCAACTCGGTGTACCGTTTCACTGGCGTTGCTGACGACGANGGATACTTGGCTGCGGCCCAGTACCAGCCCCTCATCAACAGCCAAAACGACCCGAACGCCTTCCGGAACTACTACTCCATGTTCGTGGACAACCCGTTCAACTTGGGCTTGCCCCGCACNGTCCGTTTGGGCCTCAAGTTTGACTTCTGATCATGCCAAGCAAGANGATGAACCGCATTCTCTCATTCTCCACCTTGTTCCTCTTCGCCTCGACGGCGTGGGGCTACAAGTACGTCGGCGCAGGCACCCCAGGTGGCACAGCCGGCATGACCAACCAAACCGCCGTTCGCGCCGCAGCCTGTGCTCCGGCCACTGGCTTGCGTGACCTCGAATGGAACAACGTCCGCGCCCTAATTGAAACCGGGGGCTCGTTGTGGCAGGACCGGGCCACCAGCCAAGCTTCGTATGAAGTGCCCAAAGGCGGAGGCGTCAGCTCCTTGTACGCAGGCGCTTTGTGGATGGGCGGCATCAGCCCTGATCAACAACTCAAGCTCGCGGCGGTGACCTTCCGTGGAGACGGAAACGACTACTGGGCGGGACCCTTGACCAACGACGGTTCTGCCGAAGTGGACGCGACCACGTGCAACGAGTACGACGACTTTTTCGTGTCAACCCGTGCGGATGCGCAGCGCCACAGACAATACTTTGATGCGGTGGCCGCGGGCACCGTGGAAGAGGAGTTCCCCGAAGGCTACGCCATGCCTGCCTACTTCCGCGATTATCCAGCGCATGGCAACACGGACCTGAACCAAGATTACTACTTGGCGCCCTTCAAAGACTACGACGGCGACGGGTTCTATTCTCCAGAACAGGGCGACTACCCCTGGTACGATTTCCTGTCTGAGATCGATTGCAAAAACCGGAAGCGTGAGGATTTGGTCCCACTCTACGGCGACCGCAACTTCTACTGGATCTTCAACGACAAGGGCAACGTGCACTCCGAGTCTCAAGGCGAGCCCATCGGGATGGAAATCCGTGCGCAGGCCTTCGCGTTCTCCACGAACGACGAGGTCAACAACATGACCTTCCACAACTACGTCCTCATCAACCAAGGCACGCAAACGTTGTCCAACACCTACTTCGGGGTGTGGGTCGACGCGGACGTGGGAACGGCCACGGACGACTACGTGGGCTGCGACGTGCAACGTGGTTTGGGCTACAGCTACAACGGCGATGCAGTCGACGAGCCGTCCAACAGCTCCATCGGTTACGGCGAAAACCCACCTTCCGTGGGCATCGACTTCTTCGAGGGACCGTACCAAGATTCCGACAGCATCGACAACCCGTTGACCACCAACTTTGGCAACGCGACTGACTCGTTGGGCATTCCTTACGAGGGCATCGGCATCGGCTACGGCGACGGCATTGTGGACAACGAGCGCTTCGGCATGCGCCGCTTCGTGTACTACAAC
>PBWG01000080.1 GCA_002729115.1 Crocinitomicaceae bacterium
TTGGTGCGGTCGGGGTAATACACCCCACCCACGTAGCTGCCGAGCATATGGTCGCCGCTGTAGCCTTCCTCAAAATTGGCACGCTGGCCAAACCGGCCGTTGCCAATGGAGAAAATGCTCTCGGAGCTCCGCATGTTTTGAGGGTCAAACCCTTCCTCCACGATGCACCAAGCATCGGCTTTCAAGTACTTGTTCATTGCAAAGTCTTGCGACGCGATGCCGCCAATTAGGCGGACATCCAGGTTGTCAAATCGTGCAAGCGCACGTCTTTCAGGTCGGGCTTGACCACGTCGGCAGCGCCCAAAACTTCAGGATCGCCCAAGCCCACTGCGAAAAATCCGCCCGCTTTGGCGGCAGCCACACCCGCTGCGGCATCTTCAAAAACGATGCACTCAGCCGGCTGCACCCCCAATCTTTGGGCGCCCTTCAGGAACACTTCGGGGTCTGGCTTGGACAAGGTGATGTGGTTGCCGTCCACCACAACTTGGAAGAAACGCGAAAGTTCCACGTTGTCCAGGATGAGTTGGGCGTTTTTGCTGGACGACCCCAAGCCCACTCCAATTCCTGCGTCGCTCAACTCCTGAATGAGCTCTGCGGCGCCCGGCAGGATGTCCTCCTTGCGCATGCCTTGAATCAAATCGAGGTACCACTCGTTTTTGTGGTTCATCAGTTTGAGCTTGGTCGCTTCGTTCAACTCCATGTTGCCCAGCCTCAGGATGTGCTCCAAGCTGTCCACACGGCTCAACCCCTTCAAGGCATGGTTGTCCTCTTCGGTGAATGGAATGCTGAGCTCATCGGCCAACCGCTTCCAGGCCACAAAGTGGTGCTTGGCGGAATCCACCAACACCCCGTCCATGTCAAACAAACATCCTTTCAAAGCCATGGTCAAAGCGCGTTGAGAATGAATTTCACGTGGTAATTGGCCAGTCCGTCGATGGGCTTTTTGATGATGTTGCCCACAGTGTACCCCCGGTCTGCGCAAGCCTGTTTCAACGCATCCTGGAAGTGGTACGCCACGCTGCCCACGAAGTGCACAGGCATGTTCTCGGCCCCTTCAAAACAAGCCACGTGGGCGTCCAAAAAGGCCTTGAATCCCTCGTCCAACCAATTCTGGATGAAGGGATGCTCCTTGTGCTGCCCCAAGAAGGTCATGAAGCTGGCCAAAAAGACNTTGGCGTCGGGNTCTTGGTAGACCTTNCGTGTGATGGACAATTTGTCCAAACCGTACTTCGAGTGGAAGTCCGCTTGGATTTCAGCAGGNAGCTTGCGGTACAAGAANCCGGCGAGCAACTTCTTGCCAAACCAAGAACCGCTGCCTTCGTCTCCCAAAATGTACGCCAGTGCGGGCACCTCCTCGGAAACGTCCTGGCCGTCGAACATGCAGCTGTTGGACCCTGTGCCCAGAATGCACGTCACGGCAGGTTCACCTGTGTAAGTGCTGTAGGCCGCGCCGTCCAAATCGTGGCCGACGTGCACCACAGCGTCAGGAAACACGCGCTCGAGCCCTTCGACAATGACCGCGCACAATTCTGGGGAAGAAGACCCTGCGCCATAGAAGTACACGCGGTCCACGTCCTTGGCGATGGCCATGGCCTGGGAATTGGCCTTCATNTCCCGCTCCACCAAGTCGGCGTCGTGGAAGTATGGGTTGAATCCCATCGTGTGGAATTCGCCCAGCTCTTGGCCACCTTCTGTGATGGCCAGCCAATCACATTTGGTTGAACCGCTGTCTGCGATGAGGATGCGCACGACCCTGGGCTCAGGCGAGACGCTGGGCCAAATCCACCACGCGGGTGGCGTAGCCTGCCTCGTTGTCGTACCAACCAAACACCTTCACCAAGTTGCCGGAGCACTTGGTGAGTGCGGCGTCCACAATGCAGCTGTGGGTGTTGCCCACGATGTCCACGCTCACGATGGGGTCCTCGCAGTACTGCAAAANGCCCTTCATGGGGCCNTCTGCCGCAGCCTTCAAGGCGGCGTTGACTTCTTCAGCCGTCGCTTCGCGCGACAAGGTTGCGGTCAAATCCGTCACAGAACCGGTTGGGGTGGGGACGCGAACGGCCATGCCGTCGAGTCGGCCTGCCAACTCTGGCAACACCAGTCCCACAGCCTTGGCTGCGCCCGTGGACGTGGGAATCATGCTGAGGGCGGCCGCACGTGCGCGACGCAAGTCTTTGTGCGGTGCGTCCTGCAATCGCTGGTCCGCGGTGTAGGCGTGGATGGTGGTGATGAATCCGGTCTCCATGCCGAAGGTGTCGTTCAGAACCTTGGCCATGGGAGCCAAGCAGTTCGTGGTGCAAGACGCGTTGCTTACAATCTTTTCGTCACCTGTCAAGCTGTCGTCGTTCACGCCCAAGACGATGGTCTTCANGTCGCCCTTGGCAGGCGCCGAGATGATGACTTTGCCTGCGCCGGCGTCCAAGTGGGCTGCGGCTTTTTCCGCGTCTGCAAACACCCCGGTGGATTCCACCACCANATCGATGTTTTGGCTGCCCCATGGCAGGTCTGCAGGATTGCGCTCAGCCGTGATTTCAATCACCTTGCCATTCACCACCAAGTTGCCTTCAGAGACAGAAACCTCGCCGGGGAACGCCCCGTGGATACTGTCGTACTTGAGCAGGTGGGCCAACGTGTTGACGTCGGTCAAGTCGTTGATGGAAACCACGTCAAANTCTGGACGTGAGACAAACTGGCGGAACGCCAAGCGGCCGATGCGGCCAAATCCGTTGATNGCAATGCGCTTCATGGCAAAGGGTGTTTGATTCGAAATCGTGTTTGGTTCTGATGATGGGCCCGCCTCAAATGGAGAGGATGCGGGCGATGCGTACTTCGTCTTCGTTGATGGTGCTTTTGGTCTCGATGGCCGTTTCAAGGGAAGTGAGCGCCACGCGGTCGTTCACGATCCCGGCCATGACTTCACTGTGCCCACTGCGCAAGGCCTCGACTGCCGCCACACCCAAGCGGGANGCAAGCACCCGATCGAAACAGGTGGGCGCCCCGCCGCGCTGCAAGTGTCCAAGCACGGTGATGCGGGTCTCGTAACGCTGGGTCTTTTCCTTGACCTTCTTGGCAATCTCNTAGGCGCCTCCGTTGGGGTCGCCTTCCGCAACNAGCACAATGCTGCTGGTCTTGTTGCTCTGCTCGCCGGCTTGNAGGACCGCCACCAAATCGTCGATGCTCANGCCNAGTTCTGGCGTCATGACCGCCACCGCCCCAGTCGCAATCCCGGCCTTCAGGGCAATGAATCCGCTGTCGCGGCCCATCACCTCCACAAAAAANAGCCGGTTGTGGCTGTCTGCCGTGTCGCGGATCTTGTCCACCGCGTCNATGACGGTGTTGATCGCCGTGTCAAACCCGATGGTGCAATCGGAGCCGCACAAGTCGTTGTCGATCGTGCCTGGAAGACCCACCACAGGAAATCCTGTTTCTCTGCTGAACTTCATGGCCCCAGAGAAGGTTCCGTTGCCGCCAATCACCACCAGCCCGTCTACCCCGGCTTCCACCAGGTTGACATGCGCGCGCTTCCGTCCCTCTGGGCTCATGAAGTCTNGACAGCGGGCGGACTTCAAGATGGTGCCACCGCGGCCCAGGATTTTGGCCACAGACCGAACGTGCAGACGTTTGAAGTCTCCGTCNATCAGCCCTTGGTATCCTTGGAACACCCCCACGACTTCCATGTCGTGAAACACCGAGGTCCTCACCACAGCACGGATGGCTGCATTCATGCCTGGCGCATCTCCGCCAGAGGTCAACACTGCAATTTTCTTCATGGACTTTCGGTCAAAACGGTGGCAAATGTCTCTCACAGAACGCAATTTTCCGAATGTGAATCCCAAAGATTGACTGGGCTTGGCCATGTAAGTGTACTTTCGACACCTAGTCCGCTATCTTTCGGACCTCGAATCCCAGAATTTTCTCCACCATGGATGTCAGTGTCGATTGTGCCTTGTTCGGNTTTGACGGGGAATCCCTCAAGCTCCTNCTGATCCGTCAACGCACGGAATCCGCGGGAGAATTGACGGAAGCCGCGCTGCAGATGGCCCTGCCTGGCAACTTGGTGGATGAAGATGAATCGCTCGACGCCGCGGCCAAGCGGGTCTTGAGCGAGCTGACCCAACTTGAGGACGTGTTTCTGAAACAGTTTCATGCTTTTGGCAACCCCGACAGGGTCAGCGACCTCAAAGACCAGCAGTGGCTGCGCACTTTTCGGGAGGAGCCGCAGAACCGTGTCATCACTGTGGCCTACTATGGCCTGGTGTCACTGCACGACCACACCCCCTCTCCCGCTTCGTTTGCAGGCGACGTCCATTGGACNGACGTGCGAGCGCTGCCCANCTTGGCCTTTGANCACGACGACATCGCGTCGCTGGCNNTTGCCACCCTTCGCACAGAGTTGGAATCCAAGCACATCTCATTTGANCTCTTGCCNGAGAAATTCACGTTGCGTCAACTTCAATCTNTACACGAGGTNGTNCTTGATAAAAANCTGGACAAGAGAAATTTCAGAAAGAACATCAAGAAGCTGGAGCACGTGGTTCCACTGAATGAAAAAGAAGAAGGTGTGCTGCACAAGCCCGCCCAACTTTTCACCTACGACTCCTCACTCACCCAACCATGAAGACCTTCTTCCAACTTGCCCTTGGCGCGTGCTTGACCTCGATGGTCGGGCTCGACTTGAACGCCCAAATTGTGTGGACNGAACCGGCATTCCCGACAGCGGACGACCAAGTGACGTTGTATTACGACATCGCCGAAGGCAACGGCGCCTTGCTGTCCGCAAATCCACCTTTCCCAGGTGGCCCGTTCGTGTACGCCCACACCGGTGTCATCACGAGCCAAAGCGCATCCCCCGCAGACTGGCAACATGTCCAGAACCCGTGGCCGGGAAACGGAAACCTCAGCGAGGCGAACAACGGCAACGTGCTGATTCCCGTAGAAGGCACGGTCCACAGCTTTGATTTTGGAGGTTTGACGCTGGCAGAGTATTACGGGGTGGGTGCGGGCGAGACCATTGAACAGCTGGCTTTTGTCTTTCGCAACGCCAACGGAAGCATTGTCGGCAAAACTTCTGACGAAGGAGACATTTTTTACAACGTGTCGGACGGCTCGTTTGAAGTGGCGCTGACGTCGCCGAGCGGTTCCTCTGTGTTGGAAACCCTAGGAAACACCGTCACCTTGCAGGCCCAAGCCACCCAACCGTGCGACCTGACCTTGCACGTGAACGGTGAGTTGGTCGCTTCGGGCATGGACACCTCCTTGAGCCACGACCTCGTCTTGGACAGCGCAGGCGACTACAACGTGACGACGACGGGCATGGTGGACGGATCCTCGAGCACAGACGAAGCCGTGGTGGTGGTCCTTCCTGACGCCCCCCCAGTGACCACGCC
>PBWG01000081.1 GCA_002729115.1 Crocinitomicaceae bacterium
GCCTTGGCCTTCATTTCTGCCGTCCAGTCTGTGAACGTGAAAGCCTGGTCTGAAGGCAAGGTGCCGATGTGGACCTCGATCACGCGGCCTTGGAACACGTTCTCGCCGCCGAAGTGCTGGAGCATTTGGGCTTGGGTGGCGTGCACGACGTCGCGGAAGTCCATGTGGTCCTTCATCTCGCCTTTGAACGTCACCTTGACCGATTCTGGAATCGGCATCGACGCCTCGCCGGTGGCCAATGCCAACGCCACTGTGCCGGAGTCCGCACCAAACGCCACGCCTTTCGACATGCGCGTGTGCGAGTCGCCGCCGATGATGATGGCCCAGTCGTCCACCGTCAAGTCGTTCAAGACCTTGTGGATGACGTCGGTCATGGCGTGGTACTCTCCCTTGGGGTCGCGTCCGGTGATGAGCCCGAAGTCGTTCATGAAACGCATCAACCGTGGGATGTTCTCCTGGGCCTTCAAATCCCAAACCGACGCCGTGTGACATCCGGATTGGTAGGCTCCGTCCACGATGGGGGAGATGGTCGTGGCGGCCATCATTTCCAACTCCTGGGAAGTCATCAAGCCTGTGGTGTCTTGGGAGCCCACAATGTTGACTTCAGCCCGAACGTACGAGCCGGCGTGGAGGGGCTGTCCAGAAGTGCCCACCGCGTTCTTGTTGAANATCTTCTCCACGGCGGTGAACCCTTGGCCTTCNTGGCTGATNTCCTTGGACGTGGCAAACACAGGNGGCACNTCGATGCCGAGCACTTTCGNGGCGAAGGTTTGGAGCTTCTTGCCAAACACAATCGCGTACGANCCGCCTGCACGCATGAATTCCATCTTCTGCGGCGTGAGCGAGGACGAAATGTCGATGAGCTCTTCGCCGTCCTTGTAGAGTTTTTTGGTCTTGGTGTTGATGGTCAACACCGTGCCGGTCTCCACAGAGTAGGCCTGTTCCAAGACGGGTTCCCCCTCGGCGTCCATGACGACGTTTCCGTCGGCGTCGGTCTTTTTCACCCAGTTCTTCAAGTCCACCCCAATGCCGCCAGTCACGCCCACGGTGGTCAAGAAAATGGGGGAGATGCCGTTGGTGCCGGCCACCACAGGAGCAATGTTGATGAAGGGCACATACGGGCTGGCCTGCTTGCCGATCCAGAGGGCGACGTTGTTCACCCCAGACATCCGGGACGATCCCACGCCCATGGTGCCTTTCTCGGCCACAAGCATGACGCGCTTGCCTGGGTGCTGCTTCTGCAATTCCAGCAATTCTTGCTGACGNTCGCTGTCGTGCTCGAACATGGACTTGCCGTGCAACTCGCGGTCGGAGCGCGAGTGCGCGTCGGACCCGGGAGACAACAAGTCAGTGGAGATGTCGCCGACCCCGGCGATGTAGGTCACCACGTCGATGGTTTCCTCCACGTCAGGCAGCTTGGTGAAGAACTCCGCCTTGGCGTAGCTCTNGATGATGCTTGTGGCCACGGCNTTGCCNGCCTTGTGCGCAGCTTCAAGCCGCTCGGTGTCGGCCTCATAAAGGAACACCTGCGTTTTCAGGACGTTACCGGCCTCAGCCGCGATGGCTGCATCCTCTCCCAAGGCCAAATCCAACAGCACCTCCACGGAGGGNCCCCCTTTCATGTGAGACAGCTGCTCGAACGCTCCGGCGCGGGTGATTTCNGCCACCGCCACGTCCCCAAGCACGATGGACTTCAGGAATTGGGCCTTGACGCCCGCCGCACTTGTGGTGCCGGGCAGGACGTTGTAGACGAAGAAATGAAGCGACGCCTCCCGATCGGGGTGGCTGGGATCCTTGATTTGGTCAATGACCTCGGACAACANCGCNGCGTCGTCGATGGGTTTGGCGTGGAGGCCTTCGCCCTTTCGGTCTTCAATCTCTTGGAGATATGCTGAATACAAGCTCATCGTAAAGTCGGTTTTCGGAGAGCGAAAGTACGAAAAGCCAAACACACCTCGAGGGACCCCAAGCGCCGTCCAGGCCTCAGATTTCGCCACCTTTGCAAGGTGAAAATCCCTGGGGTGATTCGATGGGAGGTGCCAGGCGTCGACATGTGGCTTCTGCCCGCCAAGGCGGTGTGGTGGCCTGCCGAGTCGATGCTCGTGGTCAGCGACCTGCATTTGGCCAAGGCGGAGCACTTTCGTTCCCAGGGACTTGCGGTGCCTCCGACCGTCGATTTCCAAACGCTGTCTGTGTTGACCTCAGCCCTGAAGGCATGCCGACCCAAGACNTTGGTGCTGCTCGGAGATTTGTTTCACTCGTCGCCCAACCGTGCGTGGGAAGACTTTGAGTTGTGGCTCCAAGACGAGAAAGCGGCCGGGTTGGACACAGGCATCTTGGTGCGTGGCAACCACGACCGGGCCCACGANGTGGTCTACGAAGCGATGGGCCTGGAGGTGGTGGACCTGTGGGAAAAGCAAGGCGTNGTGCTCACGCACGAGCCCGACGACGAGATTCCCAAGGGCACCCGGATTCACTTGTGCGGCCACGTTCACCCCGCCGCCGTGATGCGTGGTGTGGGACGACAATCCGAGCGGGTGCCGTGCTACGCCCAGTCGTCGACGGGGTGCGAGGCGGGGTACAGGTTGACGCTGCCGGCGTTTGGCGCTTTCACCGGCATGCACGCCGTGGAGCCCAAACGGGGGGAAGAAGTGTACTTGGTCACCGAACGCGAGGTCATCGGCCCTGTGAGGTCGATGCCTTCTCGAAAANGCTTCAGTCGACGAGGTCGAAGGTGAGGGTNCCNGTNACNGGCANGACNGTGTTGCCCTGACGCGCACTNANNTCGTTNATNGTCATGGTGTGCATGTCCGCACCGACCATCACGTTCANGCTNGCCCCNTCCATGGTCCANGGGGTCGTGGAATTCGGGGAATTGACCTGCTGGATCGTGAAGTTCTCGTCGTTGGCNAGNAAGGAGAGGNACGCGCTGGTGCCNCCCAATTCGGTGGTCAGCGTCAGCACGACATCCCNGGGCTCTTCGCGGGCCACGATGGCCTCTTCTTGACGGAGGTCCGCCACGATGTGGTAACGGAACTGGGCCGAGTCCAAGGCCTCCACCTCCGCCATCCGAAGGTTCAACTCACGTCCTCCCCAATTGAGGTTTCCGCATTCACAATCGAACGTTTCCCCCTCGTAGGGGTCGTAACGCGTGCAGCCCAGCGCAAGCGCAGAAATGGTGGCTGCCAAGAGGGACATGTGGGTGAAGGACAAACGCATGTGCAAGTATACCATCAAATCCCGCTCAACGCCCAGGTTTTGGTGCATTCCAAGGGTAAAGCAGGTGGGGTTCTGCCCGCTTGAAGAACGCCGCATGGTCCGCCGCCCAAGTCTCGGTGAGTGGGTCCAAGGGGCTTTGGTTTTCCAAGGCCAACCTCACCTCGTCCGTGCCCGCCAACTTGTCGAAGAACGAGGGCGACACGATGAACCCGTCCAGCGACCGTTGGTGCATGGTGCGCCACATGTCGGCCCACGTCCACAGGGGCGCGAGCGTGAACCCGGGCAAGCCGTTCTCAGATCGGGTGCGCCACGACTGGGCCAGGCCGGTCAAACGTTGTCCGGAGCAAGGGATGTTCTCGTGCTTCGGATGGGGGGCGGCGCCAGGGGTCGGCACCGGCGTGAACCGGTAGGAGCCCCAAGGACAGTTGGGGTGCCCGAGCAACTCAAAGGGCGTCGTCGTGCCCCGTCCAACGCTGACGTCGGTGGGTTCAAACAAGCACAAACTGGGGTAGAGGTCGATCGCCGCCGCCGTGGGCAAGTTGGGGCTGGGCGAGATGGGGAGGTTGTAGTCCGTGCCATGGTCCCACCCTTGGCACGTCACCACCGACGGCTTCCAGCCAACTGGCGCGGGGAACCAAGATTCTGCCACCGCCATGTTGGCCAACTCCCCCAACGTCAACCCGTGGATCATGGGTGTGGGAATCCAGCCGACAAACGACTTGAAGTCAGGGTCCAGCATGGGGCCTGCCATGTGGTGGCCGTGAGGGTTGGGACGGTCCAACACCAGCACGTCGACCCCGGCTTCGGCGCAGGCTTCCATGACCAGCATGAGCGTGCTCACGTACGTGTAAAAACGCGCCCCCACGTCTTGGATGTCGAAGACGACCACGTCGATGCCTTTCAGCTGGGATGGTTGCGGCTTGCGGTTGGCCCCGTGAAGGCTGTAAATGTCCAGGCCAGTGGCGCCGTCGGTCCCGTCTTCGATGTGTGCGCCGTTGGCCGCGTCGCCCCGAAACCCGTGCTCAGGGGCGAAGACGTGTTTCACGTTCACCCCGAGCGACAACAAGGTGTCCACCAGATGAACGCCCTCGGGCCCGCCGACCATGCTTGTGTGGTTGGCGACCACGGCGACCGCGCGGTCTTGCAACAAAGGGAGGTATTCGGTGGTCCGTTCGTGGCCCAGGGTTTGGGCATGGGCGGCGAGGCACCATCCCATCAGCGCCCAAACCAAGCCCAATTCTTGCATGAGTTTGAGGATGCGCTTGGCGACGGTGGCGTCGGTCTTGGCGCTGGCGATGTGGTGAATCATTCCGCGTCGTTTTCCTGGAAGCATGGCGTCAAATCGTTTCAAAAATTCAGGGTCGTCGTTGAGCATGTCTTGCAAATCCTCGGGGATCGGCATGCCGTATTTGCTCTTGTCCACGGCCAAATCCACATGCACCCATCCGCCAAATGTGGTCTGGGCGGCCTTGATTTTGGCCTTGGACACCGCCACGAACCACCGGCCATCGCCTGTCGGCAGGAGTCCACAATGCCAAGTCACGGCGTCGTTCACCGTGATGACGTAACGTCCGTCTCCGGCCTCCCGCACGTCGGCCACATGCTCGGCCGGGATGGCGAGGAAATGCCACGCGGCGTCGACATCGAAGCGTTCAATTTGGGCGGAAAAACTCCATGTGGGGTCCTGGCTCATGACATGCGCAAAGTTCGTGAGGGACGGATGCGGGCGCTCCAGAGCGCGGGCAACAGCATGGCCACCACGCACAGCCCAAAGGCCAGCAGCTCCATGCCTGCCATGCGCGGCACATCGAGCAAGACAGGGACGGCGTCGACGTAATAGGCTTCAGGATCGAGGGGCACGCACTTCCACGTGGATTGAATTGCAATGAGGGACAGCGCGATGACGTTGCCCACTGCAAAACCCTGCCCTAGGATGCGTGTGGCGTGCCACATGAACGTCCTGACCACGGCTTGGTCGGTCATGCCCAGTGCTTTCCACAGCCCCCCCTGCGCCCGCCGTTCGAGCATGATGATGAGCAAGGCGCTGGTCATGTTGACGATGGAAATGAGCACCATGAGTCCCACGATGACCTCCACGTTGAGGTCCAGCATGCGCAGCCAGCTGAACATCTCGGGATGCTGCTGGTCCACCCGCGTGGCCGACCAGTCGTAGGGGATGGTGCGGAACAAGGATTCTTGCACTTCAGGAACGTCTGCAAGCGAGGTCGTCCACACGTCGTACCCGTCGGCGACTTGCCGGTGGGATCCTGAGGACACGGACGTTTGCCATTGCCCGTCGTCCCACCACAGCCGGGCCGTGTCGGCCAACATTCCCATCCCTGCAATCCAAAGGTGGGTGTCCTGGCGAGACGCGTCTTGAAGCGAAAGGGAGCGACGTCCGTGTCCGGATTCGGCCCAACGCCCTCGCCAGCCCAGCCCCCGCGGGTCTCGACCAAAGACTTGCCCAACGGCACGTGTCGGCTGCCCAGCGTCGTTGTCGGACAACACGATTTGGGCTTCCGCGCCGCGCGCCGCGGCGTCCTGCATCTGGGCGGCGGAGATCCACACTTGCCGCTGGTCAAATTCTTGAAGGCCGGTTTGGTANATGCCGGCCACCTTCATGGGGCGCGGACGGATGTCCTCCTTGCCCAAGACCAAGTACAACGTGACCTTGTCGCTTGTGTCCACGTCGAAGGCGCGTGCCAAAGGCTCCCCAATCAACACGTCCCGTGGACCTTGGTTGGTCACCTCTGGCAGGCGCCCCCGAAGCAATCCGCTTTCGATGCGGTCCAACACCGAGGTGCTGTCGACCCCTCGCACGACCACACCTTGAAGGGCCTGGGGAGATTCCAGGATGCCTGCCCGCTCGTGGCGCAGGGCGACTTGGGCCACTCCGGGAAGTCGACGAAGGCTGTCGAGCANGCCTGGAGNCCACACCAAGCCGTCGGCAGATGGGTCGCTTGGCGCCACTTGGATGTGGCTGTCGAACCCCACGACCAACTGCTTGACTTCATGTTGGAAGCCTTGCACGATGGCCGAGGCCAAGATCATGAGCGCCACCCCCAACGCGACCCCNGCNGTGGCAATGCGNACCACCGGCCTNGCGCCCAGGTGGCGGTTGCTNCGGGCCATGCGTTTGGCCAAGATTCTTTCCACGCTCACAACCTGAAAGGTAAGGGCCNGGAGGGGCGGTCTGCATGGGGNNGCNCGCTACTTTTGGACGCATGAACGTGCATGACAACATCCTGGGCACCATNGGCAACACGCCGATGATTCGGNTGAACAANGTGACGGCGGATTTTCCNTGCCCCGTGTGGGCCAAGGTGGANTACTTCAACCCNGGNCACAGCGTCAAAGACCGGATGGCGCTNTCCATGATNGAGGCNGCNGANGANAGCGGNAAGTTGAAGCCGGGNGGCACCATCATCGANTGCACGTCNGGCAACACNGGNATGGGGTTGGCCTTGGCNTGCATCGTCAAAGGGTACAAGCTGATTTGCACCACCAACGACAAGCAGAGCAAAGAGAAGGTCGATGTGCTGAGGGCGATGGGGGCGGAGGTGCATGTGTGTCCCACCGCGGTGGCGCCCGACCATCCGGACAGCTACTACAGCGTGGCGGAGCGCTTGCATGCGGAAATCCCCAACAGCGTGTGGTGCAACCAGTACGACAACTTGGCGAACCGCGCGGCCCATTACCGCAGCACGGGCCCTGAGATTTGGAAACAGACCGAGGGCAAAGTCACCCACTTCATCGTCGGCGTGGGGACGGGCGGCACCATCAGCGGCACGGCCAAATTTCTGAAGGAGCAAAACCCAGACATCCAGATTTGGGGCATCGACTCGTACGGATCCGTGTTCAAGAAATACCACGAAACGGGCGAGTTCGACGAAGCTGAAATCTACCCCTACATCACCGAGGGCATCGGGGAAGACATCTTGCCCAAAAACGTGGACTTCTCCCTGATCGACCATTTTGAAAAGGTCACCGACGAGGACGGCGCCCTCGCTGCAAGGGAATTGGCCAAGCAAGAAGGCCTGTTGCTCGGGTACAGCTGCGGGAGCGCCTTCCAAGGCCTGCGTCAACTGAAAGACCGCCTGAAGCCCACCGACGTGCCCGTCGTGTTGTTCCACGACCACGGCTCGCGCTACACCGGCAAGGTGTACAACGACGATTGGATGCGCGTCCAGGGGTGGCTCAAGTGAGCCCTTCCGTCAACGTCAGTCCTCTGCAGTCCTGAAATCCAAGTTGTGCCGAACGCCGACCAGCAAGGTGCGGTTGCGCTCCGCGCGGCCGTCTCCTTTCCAGAGCGCTTGTTGTAGGTAGCCCAATTGCAGGGCGGTGCCGTTGGCGAGTTTGTGGTTCAACGCTACAGACAAGCGGTTTTGCTGAAGGAGGTTTTGCACGGAGTTGGTCAACGCGCGAAGCCCCACAAACGCCTCTTCGTAAGCGGACAGCGACCACGTGGGGTGGTTGGGCACGGGCCAGGTGATTTGCACGAAGTACCGGGCCCGATGTTGCCACNACGCNCCTGAAGGACGGTCCATGTAGCGTTGTTCCAGGCGGTATCTGTGCATCCATTTGAAGGACCCGGTGACCGACTTGGTGATGAGCTGTTGCCAAATGCGGTGNTCGTCGAAGGCTTCCCCAATGGGTTGCTCTCCGTACGGGTAGCTTCGGATCCAACCGTACCCGGCAGTGGCGGTGTGTTGGTCGTCACGGATCCAATCGAGGCCCACCCGCAAGAGGGACTGTTGCCAATCTTGGCCCAGCCCGGTGCGGCGGAATTGATACTCGGTGTGGAGCGCGAGCGATTCGTTCAACCTGTGGTTCCCGAAGGCCATGTACCACGTGTGTTGGTGGTCGGCCACCTCGCGGCTGGTGGAGTCTTGCTGGCCCAGTGCGGACAGGGCGAGGAGGGGCGCCAGTGAGGCCCAGAGGAGGTGTTTCACAGAGAGGGTCATGCTTTCCTGAACGTGCGAACGGTGTTGGCGATGATGTCGATGCAAGCTTCGAGTTGGTCCGCGGTCATCACAAGGGGAGGGGCGAACCGGATGATGTTCCCGTGGGTGGGTTTGGCCAACAAGCCGTTGTCTTTCAACGCCACGCACAAATCCCAGGCGGTGCTGCTTTCTGGGGTGTCGTTGATCAACACGGCGTTCAGCAATCCGCGTCCGCGAACCCCTTTGAGCAAGGGGCTCTCGTCCACCAAGTCTTGCATGGCTTCGCGGAACCTTTGGCCAAGCCGAAACGCGTTGTTGGCCAAGTCTTCGTCCATCACCACCTCAAGGGCGGCTTGGGCCACTGCACAAGCGAGCGGGTTGCCTCCGAAGGTGGAACCGTGTTCCCCAGGCTTCAAGCACATCATNACGTCGTCGTCGGCCAGGACCGCAGAGACTGGGAATACGCCGCCCGAGAGGGCTTTCCCCAGCACAAGGAGGTCAGGCCGCGCATCTTCATAATCTGTGGCGAGGAGTTTGCCTGTGCGTGCGATGCCGGTTTGAACTTCATCAGCGATGAACAGCACATTGTATTTGGTGCAGAGCGCCCGCACACCAGCCAAGTAGCCTTCGTGCGGAACCACCACCCCAGCTTCTCCTTGGATGGGCTCCACCATAAACGCGCATACATTGGGGTCCTTCAATTCACGTTCGAGGGCTTCCAAATCGTTGTAAGGGATGAGGTCGTAACCTGGCATGTACGGCCCAAAATCTTTGTAACTCAAAGGATCGTCAGAACTGGAAATGGCCGCNAGTGTTCGACCCCAAAAATTCCCCTTGGCAAAAAGTATCCGGGCTTNGTTTTCTGGAATCCCCTTCTTGAGGTAGCCCCATTTTCGCGCCAGTTTGTTGGAGGTTTCTCCACCTTCCACGCCGCTGTTCATGGGCAGCACTTTATCGTAGCCGAACAACTCAGTCATGAATTTTTCGAAGGGACCCAGGTTGCTGTTGTAAAAGGCTCGAGAAGTCAACGTGAGTTTCTGGGCTTGTTTTTGCAAAGCTTTGACGATGTGTGGGTGGCAATGCCCTTGATTCACGGCGCTGTAGGCGCTCAGGAAATCGAAGTACTGCTTGCCCTCCACGTCCCACACATGCACGCCCTCCCCTCGGTCCAGCACCACGGGAAGTGGGTGGTAGTTGTGCGCGCCGTGCGCATCTTCCAGGGCCATCAAATCGGCTGAACTCAGGGGGATACTTGTATTCATGCCACGAAAATAGGGTGCGCTTTGGNCNNGANGCATTGNNGGAGGAGANGGACAACGTACTTTTGCACCCCAAAAGCAAGACAACCAATCTTTTTACCCATGGCGACCAACCGCACATTCACCATGATCAAGCCCGACGCCACAGGCGCAGGCAACACTGGCAAAATCATCGACCGCATCATCGAGGCGGGCTTCACCATCAAAGCGATGAAGTGGACCCGACTCAGCATGGACGACGCGGCCGCGTTTTACGCCGTTCACAAGGAGCGTCCATTCTTCGGTGAATTGACCGAATACATGACCTCAGGTCCCATTGTGGCAGCCATCCTCGAAAAGGACAACGCTGTGGCGGACTTCCGCACCCTGATCGGGGCCACCAACCCTGCAGAAGCTGCCCCAGGCACCATCCGCGCCGACTTCGCCGAGAGCATTGCGGCCAACGCCGTGCACGGGTCTGACAGCGACGAAAATGCCGCCATCGAAGGCGCGTTCTACTTCAGCCAGCGCGAGCTTGCTTGAGAAGAACTCAAGCCGGACTTGACTTGAAAAGGCGGCCCACGGGTCGCTTTTTTTGTGGCCGCACCCGGAGTTGGACG
>PBWG01000082.1 GCA_002729115.1 Crocinitomicaceae bacterium
AATCCTCCTCCGTCATGGTGGGGTAAATCGGCACGTCGATGCCGCCGGCTTGCGTGATGCCGTGGTCCATGATGTTCCACTCGCAGCGGTTGTTGTGGCTGATGAGGGCCACTTTGTCCTCAGCTTGCATGCCCAAAGCGATGAGGCCTCGAGACACCGCATCCATCTCGTCCACAAATTGGGCGGTGGAATACGTGACGCGGTTGCCGGAATTGGGCATGGTCATCATCACGTCCAAAGGTTTGGTGGCCAATTGGTAACGTGGGAAATCGAAAAGGCGTGTGGGCTTGTTCATGGTCTTGGAATCGAACGCCGGCGCGTGGACCGCGCGGCGGGTTTGGGGTCCAAAATACACACCACCCGTCAATCCCGCCGCTCAAAGTCGCTCGCCGCAGTGCTTGCAGTGCACTGCGTCGTCGTCGTGGCCCTCGCGTCCGCAAGAAGGACAGGCCTGGGTGTTNGNGGAGGGGGNAGNNGNTTTGGCCAGCTCTGCGCCCACAATGCCGGTGGGNACNGCNAGGATGGCGTANCCNAGAATCATCATCANGGAGGCGATGATTTGGCCCGTGACGGTCTGGGGTGCAATGTCTCCGTACCCCACGGTGGTGACGGTCACGATCGCCCAGTAGATGGACCGTGGGATGCTTGTGAACCCAGCCTCCGCGTCTTCCACCATGTAGACCAGCGTGCCCAGCAACGTGACCAGCACGAGCACGGTGGACAAGAACACGGCAATTTTGCGTCGGCTGGCGAGCAGGGCGTCGCGCAAGACTTGAGCTTCACGCAAGAACCCCACCAGCTTCAGGACGCGGAAGACACGCAACAAGCGCAGCATGCGCACCACCCGCAGGCTGGCGGCTCCAGGCACCAGCAATTCCACAAACGTGGGCAAAATGCTCAGCAGGTCCACCCATCCATAAAAACTGAAGATGTATTTCCAGGAGCGGCGGACCGCCACGACGCGGAGCACGTACTCCACGGTGAAGAGCCCTGTGAAGACCAACTCCAAGACGTGAAGAGCGGCCCCATGCTCAGCACGAACCGACGCAACGCTTTCAACCAGCACCGCAGCCACACTCAGGACAATGGCCCAGAGCAAGGCAACGTCGAACCTTTTCCCAGCAGGGGTGTCCGCCTCAAAAATGACGGTGTGCAACCGTTGTCGCCAAGGGGCGATCAGGTCAGAATCAGCCATAAGGCAAGATAGCGAAACCTGGGGTCAGTCCTCCCGCTTACCTCGCGAAGGAGGGCGCCACCACGAGCTCCTTGGAGCCACGTGTGTGGACATAGAAGCCTTCGCCCGACTTCACGCCAAGCTTGCCCGCAGTCACCATGTTGACGAGCAGGGGGCAGGGGGCGTACTTGTCCAACCCAAGGCCGTCGTGCAACACACGCAGGATGCTCAGACACACGTCNAGGCCGATGAAATCTGCAAGCTGCAGCGGTCCCATCGGGTGGGCCATTCCAAGTTTCATGACGGTGTCGATCTCTTCCACGCCAGCCACCCCTTCATGCAAGGTGAGGATGGCTTCGTTGATCATGGGCATCAAGATGCGGTTGGCCACAAAGCCGGGGTAGTCGTTCACTTCCACCGGAACCTTGCCCAATTGGGTGCTCAGCTCCATCACGTCTTGGCACGTGGCGTCGCTCGTGGCGTAGCCTCGGATGACTTCCACCAACTTCATCACCGGGACGGGATTCATGAAGTGCATGCCAATCACGCGGTCCGGACGTCCTGTCGCCGCGGCAATCTTNGTGATGGAAATGGAGCTGGTGTTGGTGGCCAGGATGCATCCCTCCGGCGCAGCGGCGTCGAGGTCCGCAAAAATCTTCAGCTTCAGGTCCGTGTTTTCGGTGGCCGCTTCCACCACGAGTTCCGCTTGCCCCACAGCCGAGGCCAGGTCGGTGGAGGTGGTCAGCCGCCCGAGGGCCGAGTCCTTGTCGGCGGCGGAGATTTTCTCCTTGGCCACCATGCGGTCCATGTTCTTGCCAATGGTGGCCAGTGCCCGTTCCAAGGCGTCGGCCGAGCGGTCCATCATGACCACCTGGTGGCCAGCTTGNGCNAACACNTGGGCAATCCCGTTGCCCATGGTGCCTGCACCGATGACGGTCACACGCTTGCTCATGACTTGGCCTCTTTCTTCTTGGCCGCAGGCTTCTTCTTGGCTGCGGCTTTCTTCTTGGGGGCTTTTTTCTCTGGGGCGGGTTCCTCGGTCGCCTCTTCAGCAGCGGGCGCTTCTTCTGCGCCTTCGGGAGCCTCAAGCGGGAATGCGCCTTGGCCGACAAGCAGGTTGTACCACTGGACCAGCTTCTTCAAGTCGCTCTGGTACACGCGCTCGTGGTCGAGCTCAGGCACAATGCCGTCTACAAAGTCTCGAATCACTTGCGCCGCGTCCTTGTGTGAAGGGCCGGCTTCTCCTTTTTGCGCATCGTGGATGCGGTTCAAGATGTCGTGCAAAGGCACGTCTTCGCTGTCTGTGTACATGGTGATGTCGGCCAAATTGCTCACCCGGGCGGTGCCGGGCACGCTTGAGCGCTTTTGGTCAATCATGCTTTCCACAACGATGCTGGCGCTTCCTGAGGCCAACACCTTGAACAGGCCGGGCTTGCCGGCGACGGCGAGAATTTCAGAGATCTTCATTGGGTGCGAAAGTACGCAAGGGGAGGTCCACGTCCTCGGTCACCCGGGCGGACACAGAGGCAGGGCCTCCAAGGGGGTAGCGTTGCCGTCTGGGTCGATCTGGTACGCCACGTGCTCCAGGCCNTTGGTCACCAGCATGGCGGGCACCTTGAGCACCATGTTGTAGCGGGCGACTTGGGACACGGCGTCNTGGCTCAGCTTGACCTCAGGNGCCTTGCATTCCACCAACAANTGGGCCTGGCCGTNTGTGGTGTGGCACACGATGTCNGCCCGNCGGTTCATGCCNTTNAGGANCAANGGNCGCTCCACGGCGATGCANCCGGCAGGGTAATGCAACACGTCGATGCAGTGGTGGATNACATGCTGGCGCACCCANTCTTCAGGCTCCAACGCCACCCANTTNCGTCGGGCCAAACACATCACCTCGAGCTTGCCCGAAGCCCCGCGTTGGATCTTCAACGGGGCAGGGGGCCACTGAAGGGGAGGCATGCCGAGGTCCATGGCGCGAAGCTACTTCCGAAAGGGGCGCAGGCCTACCTTCGCGGCCATGCCGCATCGCCAAATCGTTCGGAACATCGCCTCGGGACAATTGTCCCCGGTGTACGTGCTGCACGGCGAAGAGCCCTTCTTCATTTCGGAGATCGTCAAGACCTTGCTCGGCACGGTGGTCGACGAGGGCCTCAAGGACTTCAACGAGACGGTGCTGTACGGGCGCGACACGGACGTGGACGAGGTGCTCGCCGCAGCACGCCGCTTCCCCATGATGTCCGACCGGCAGCTCGTCATGGTCAAGGAAGCCCAGGACATGCGCATGTGGAAACGCAAGGACGACATGGCGAAGTTGGAGNCCTACGCCAGCGACCCGGTGCCCACGACNGTGTTGGTGTTTGCGCATCCGCACAAGAAGGTCGACAGCCGCTTGAAGGCCGTCAAGACCATGTCCCGCGTGGGCACGCTCTTTTTGAGCGACAAGGTCCGCGACTACAAACTTCCCCAGTGGATCTCAGGCCACGCCTCGTCCCAAGGCNTGGAGATGGGGAACCAAGTGGCGCAGTTGTTGGCGGANAGTTTGGGCAACAACNTGCAAAAGGTGGCCAACGAGCTGGCCAAGCTCCAAATCCTGNTGCCCAANGGCACGCAAGTGACGGTCGACCACGTGGAGCANCACATCGGCATCAGCAAGGATTACAACGTGTTCGAGTTGCAGCGCGCCCTGGGCCAAAAGGACGTCGAGCGCGCCAACCGCATCGTGAACTACTTCGAAGCCAACCCCAAGAACGCCCCGCTCGCGATGGTCGTTCCTGTGCTGCACGCCTATTTCGCCCGCGTGTTGGTGTACCAAACGCTGGCCGACAAGCANGACTCGGCCGCGGCCAAGGCCATGAAGTGCAGCCCCTACGCGGTCAAGGATTACGCCCGCGCCGCCCAGTCGTACAGCCCCGCCAAGGTGGAGCGCATTTTCGGCTACCTGCGGGAGGCGGACAAGAAGGCGAAGGGGCGAGGCAACGCCACGATCTCCGACGGCATGTTGCTGCGNGAGGCGGTCTTCAAAATCTTGCACTGANCGCTGGCCGNCGCGTTTGGCANGGTTCCTGATTCAAGGCGCTTGACCCGTTGGGCATCCAAGGGAAGCGCACTAACTTTCGCCGACGTTGGATTTCCAACCAAACCTGCATTCGCATGAACATCAAGCACATTTNCCTCTTTGCGGCACCCCTGGCCGTGTTGTCGTTGACCTTGTCCGTNAGCGNGCAAGCCCAAAACCTTGTTCCCAACCCCAGCTTCGAGCAAGTCTCGGAAGACGCNAAGGAAAAGGACATCAAATCGTTTGGGCTGATCAACGTGTTCAGCGAAGAATGGAACGGGGCCACCGAAGTGGCGCCAGACTTGTTTATGGAGCGTGAGAAGGAGAGCAAGGTGACCATTCCATGCAACGACTACGGGCATCAAGATCCAGCCGACGGGGCATTCTACGCGGGCTTCCGCGCNTACAGCAAGAGCCCCAAGCTCAAGCGTTCCTACCTCCAGGTGCAGTTGACCGAGAAGTTGGAAGAGAACCAGATGTACTGCGTGTCGTTTGACCTCAGCTTGGCGGACTTGAGCCGCTACGCCGTGCCAGACATCGGTGCCATCCTCAGCGACCGCAAAATCGAGCGCGGCGGCACAGCGCCCATCGTGCAGAAGCCGGACGTGCAGCACAAGAGCAACAAAACCATGGTGTACATGGACGGCTGGGAGACGGTGTGCGGCACCTTCACCGGCACCGGCGAAGAGGAGTACCTCATCATCGGATGCTTCGGCGGAGACGCGAGCATCGAGGAAGAAAAGGTCGCCCGCTCCACCGCCCACCGCGACTGCTTCACGGGCAAGCCCCAGCAGCCTCAGGCGTACTACTACGTGGAGAACGTCAAGGTGGAAGCCATCGAGGCGTTGAGCCAGTGCAAGTGCGGGGCGGCCGACGAGCGCGACATGGATTTGGTCTNCGGCAGCACCAGCAACTTGCCTGAAGACGCCTCCGCCCAAGAGGTCATCCGCGACGCCGCCATCTACTACGCCTTCTTGAAGCGCATGCCCACCACCCCAGGCAAGAACACCATCGCCAAGATTGCGAAGCTGATGAAGGAGGACGCGTCCTTGAACTTGGAGATCGTGGGACACTGCGACGACGACGAGTTCAACGAGGGCAAGATCAACGTGCGCTACAAAGGCGTGGGGAAGAAGCGCGCCGGCCAGGTGAAGCGCTTGCTGGAGGCGGAAGGCATCTCTGCCGACCGCATCACGGTCACCGGCCGGGAGAACAGCGATCCAGCCAGCACACGCGACTCTGAGATCGCACGGGCCCAGAACCGCCGCGTGACGTTCTCCGTGAACTGAATTTCAAGACTTCGAGATGAAAAAAGGCACGCCCCGCGGCGTGCCTTTTTTTGTGCTCACTTGTGGGGTGCGGCCGGCCTCGGATCAGGCGGCGGAGAGGTGGCCTCGGTGCGATTTGGGCATCAGCATGAGGACCAAGAACGCCAGGCCAAACAGCCCCACGAGCGCCAAGATGCTGTTGCGCATGGATCCGGTCAGGCCCTCGATGTAGCCCCACCCGAACATGCCGATGACGAGCCCGCCCTTCTCCAGGACTTCGTAGAAGCTGAAGTACGAGGCGTTGTCCTCCGTCTTGGGCAAGAGCTTGCTGTAGGTCGAGCGGTTGAGGCTTTGGGTGCCGCCCATGAGCCAGCCGATGCCGGCTGCGGCCACGTAGAATCCCTCTTTGGTGCTCGCGAACCAATAGGCGTACGCGCACACGGCGCACCAAGCCAGGATGCAACAGTTGAGGGCCTTGACGTTGCCGATTTTGCCGCTCAACCACGCCACGAAAAAGGCGCCAGGGATGGCCACAAATTGGACGAGCAAGGTGGCCACAATGAGCTCTGCGCTGGACAGCTGGACTTCCTTGATGCCAAAGCTTGTGGCCATGAGCATGATGGTTTGGATGGCCATGCTCATCACAAAAAACGAGCTGAGAAAACGGGTGAGGTGGAGCTGGCCCTTGAGGTCCTTGGCCACGCCGCGCAGTTCCTTGAACCCTTGCGTCAAAAGGTTGCCTTCAGGACGGGTTTCTTGGGGGGTGGACGGCAGGCGACGGAACGCGGGTTGGGACCAAGTGACCCACCATACGGCCACCAAGACGAACGCCCACTTGGTGAGGTGGTTGCCCACGCCCATGATCATGGCCAAGCACACTACGAGCAACAGCACCGAGCCGATGTATCCCATGACGTAGCCTCGGGCGCCGAGTTTGTCTTGTTCTTCTTTGGTGGCGATTTCCGGCAAGTAGGCGTTGTAAAAACCCAGGCTGCCCCAGAACCCCAAGTTGGCGAGGAACAAGGCGCCCATGCTCCATTCCAAGTGTTCAGGGTTGAACCAAAACAGGCTCACGCATCCCAACGCCCCGCCGTAGCAGAAGATCTTCATGAAGTCGAGCTTCTTGCCGGCGTAATCGGCCATGCCGCTGAGCAACGGGCTCATCACGATGATGACCACAAAACTCGTGGCCAACACGTAACTGTACAGCTGGGTGTTCAGGAACTCCTTGCCCCAAAACGTCACCACGTCGCTGATCAAATTCCCGTCGTCGTCTCGCACCGTGGTCACGGCATTGTAGAAGATCGGGAAGATGGCAGTGGTGATGACCAAGGAGTACACGCTGTTCGCCCAATCGTAGAGGGCCCAAGCGTTTTGGACCTTTTTGTTGGCGTGCGTGCCGCTTGTCGTCTCTGCCATGTCGCCCAAGATAGTCCAAGGCCTTGGCATGGCCGGAGAGTCGTACCTTCGACGGCGATGCACAACGACGGATCTTTTGACGTGGTGGTGGTGGGTGGCGGCATTGTCGGGGTAGCCACGTTTTACAAACTCCAAAAGCGCTTTCCCGAGCGCACCATGCTGCTCATCGACAAAATGCCCCGGCTGGCCGACCACCAAACCGGCAACAAATCCGGGGTGATCCACTCAGGCCTCTATTACAAGCCAGGATCCTTGAAGGCCACGAACTGCGTGCAAGGCCGTCGGGAGCTCGTGCAGTTCTGCAAAGAACACGACGTGCCCCACGACGTGTGCGGGAAAGTGGTCGTGGCGGCGGACGATTCCGAGCTGCCCATGTTGGAGAAGATCCACGGCATCGGCCAACAGAACGGCATCGAAGGCCTCGAGCGCATCGACGCCCACCAGCTTGCCGAAATCGAGCCTCACTGCAAGGGGGTGGCCGCCCTGTTTGTGGGCTGCACCGGCATTGTGGACTTCCGCAACGCCACCGAAAAAATGGCCGCCGCCGCCCTGAAGATCCAGCCCAACAGCCAGGTGCGTTTGGGCGAGGAAGTGGTGGACCTCGGTCCGGAAGGCGCGGGCTCTGTGGTGCGCACCACCGTAGTAGGCGAGGCGCGGACGTACGCCGCCGACAAGGTGGTCGTCTGCGCAGGCTTGCAGGCGGACCGCTTGGCAAGGAAAGACGGCGTGAAGTTGAAGGAGCGCGTCGTGGGGTTCCGCGGCGACTACTACGAGTTGGAAGACCACGCCAAGCACAAGGTCAAGAACCTCATTTACCCGGTGCCCAACCCCGACTTCCCCTTCTTGGGCGTGCACTTCACCCGCATGACCAACGGCGAGATCGAGTGCGGCCCCAACGCCGTGTTCACCTTCAAGCGGGAGGGCTACGGGAAGACGGACTTTGATTTGAAGGACACCATGGAAGCCTTGGGTTACGGGGGGACGTGGAAGCTGTTCTTCAACAACATGGCCTTCGGCATCAACGAGTACCGACGCGCCTTCTCCAAGCGGTTGTTCCTGAAGACCCTTCAGCGGTTGGTGCCGTCCTTGACCATGGACGACATCCGGCCAGGGCGCGCCGGGGTGCGTGCCTTGTTGCTGAGCCAGGACGGCGACACCCGAGACGATTTCCGCATCGAAACCACGGATCGGTCCATCCACGTCCTCAACGCCCCGTCCCCAGCGGCGACCGCGTCGTTGGCCATTGGAGACTACGTGGCCGACCGCTTCCAGGAACAGTTCAGCTGAGCTTTCAAGCGAGGGGCGTCAGCCCACAAAAAAGCCGCCCCGGGGGGCGGCTCTCCTGTTCTAAACCAAAAAACCAATTCTCTGCAGCGATGTGCTCGCTGCGAGCCTGAAACCATGTTCAGGCCCCTTAACGGGACTGGATGAGAAAGGGTTTCGTTTTGGATAAAAAAAATGGGGGCACAAAAAAACCGCCCACAGATGTGAGCGGCTTTCGTAGTCGGGGCGGCAGGATTCGAACCTGCGATCTCCTGGTCCCAAACCAGGCGCCTTAACCGGGCTGGGCCACGCCCCGCCTCTAGATTGAGGACCGCAAAGATAGCGAGGTTTTTTCCTCCCACAATCCCCCTTGCCCATTTTTATTGCGCTTCAGCGGTGGTGCGGGGTTCCGCCAGATGAACAAGGAACGAGTTGGGCGGTCTTTCTTTTCCATCACGAACATCAAATTCACAAAGATTCAAATCTCCCCTCAGGAGGGGGCGCAATAAGATGGGTCTCCAAAACCGCTTTGAAAGATGCTGATAAAGCAATCAATTGAAGGTGCCACATCCAGCGAATTCAATGCTTCTTTGTATTTGTTCGAGAAATATCCCACCATCTGAGGGTTCTGAGATTACTTGGAAATTGATTGCACCTGAGATGTCTCCAGTGGTTGTGATCTGGGCAATGAACCACCTGTTGGCGAATGGCAAAGAATTTGGAGGTGGGTTGTCTTGAGAGGAAACCAGATACCAAGCAGAGCCTGGTGTGCCTTCGGCCAAGAGTTGGGTCCCACCTTGTGTAAAGTAATCGCTTACGGTAGGCGAAAAAATGTCGTCTTGTACCAACGAAGGGTGCTCAGCGTCTTGGATGTCGGAGCCGAGGTCAAGACCAATTGTCGCGAAGCTGTCGTCTTGCACTTCAGGGAACAAAGTCATCATGGTTGGACTTACCCCGGATG
>PBWG01000083.1 GCA_002729115.1 Crocinitomicaceae bacterium
GACATGATGGCGACCGACGACGACGGCAGCTGCGACGTTCCTGTTGAGGGATGCGAAGAATGCGTGGACGGTGCGTCTGCAGCCATCGACACAGATGGCGATGGCGTGGCGGATTGCGACGAGATTCTCGGTTGCACCGATTCCATGGCTTGCAACTACGACGAAGTCGCCACCGACGACGACGGCAGCTGCGAATACACCACGTGCGCGGGTTGTACGGACAGCGTGGCTTTGAACTACGATGAGACTGCGACCATTGACGACGGCAGCTGCGAATACTGCGATTTGGTGTTGACCACCGAGGTGCTTCAGGCCATCCTTTGCGAAGGTGCTGAGACTGGTGTGGTCGAGTTGACCCTCGGCAATGTGGTCTACCCTGACAGCATCACCATCGAATTGAACGGCGTTGTCCAAGACACGACGGTCTTCGAAGGCTTGGGTGCTGGTTCCTACACCGTGTTGGTGTCTCAAGGTGCCGATTGCGACGCAACCGTGGATTTTGAACTTCAAGATGGCACTGCCCTCTTGATCGACATTGAAACTTCGGATGTCACGTGCGCAGGGGACGCCGATGGATCCATCGACGCGTCTGCATTGAGCGGGGTGTTGCCCATCGAATACGTGTTGAATGGCCCAGTGTCAGAAACCAACAACACAGGCAACTTCGACGATCTGCCTGGTGGCAGCTACACCTTGAATGCCACAGACGGCAACGGTTGCACGTTTGAAGAGGTGATCGAGGTGGCAGAGCCGGAAGCGTTGTCGCTCGACGTGGTGGTCACCGATGCCGCAGAAGAGGGCGAGGGTGCCATCGACTTGACCGTGGAAGGCGGAACCGAGCCATACGAATTCGATTGGACCAGCTCAGGCAGCTTCACGTCTGACGAGGAGGACATTTCCGAGTTGGAGGCCCCATTCTTCTACAGCGTGACGGTGACCGACGCCAACGGTTGTGAGGCTGAGGGTGGTCCTTACGCCGTGGACGATGTCTACGGNTTGGACGAGGCCGGTCAGCTTGTGTTCGTTGCNTACCCGAATCCAGCGATGGACTGGGTGGCCGTGGAATTGGAGAATGGCGCGATGGCTGCGGACATCATGGTCTTCGACAACACAGGACGTGTGGTGACGCAATTGCCATTCAACGGAACGCGTCTGGTGCTCGACGTGGCCAACTGGTCGGCAGGCACGTACCACCTGCAAGTGTCAAATGCCCAGACCATGGCACGTCACCAGATCATGATNCAACGATAAGACTTTGACGCGGGGAGAACCCGTTGAAAGAAAAGCCCGGGCCGAGAGGTTCGGGCTTTTTTATTTGCCGATGCAGAAGTGGGAGAAAATGTGCCCCAGGATGTCGTCGGCGTGAACGGCACCCGTGATTTCACCGAGGTGATGCAAGGCTTGGCGGGCATCGACTGCGACAAGGTCGCCTGGCATGTCGTTGGNCAACCCGGTCCGCACGGCTTGCANCGCNCCATGGGCTGCNGTCAATGCCTCAAAGTGACGGAGGTTGGTGACGACCAATTGGTGCCCCTGGTCGTTGGTTTGGTACGCCGCAGTCAGAAGGTCCTTGAGCTGGTCGATGCCTTGCCCATGGGCCGCACTGAGGTGCACCACAGGATGGNTCCACTCGGCCGGTGCAGGCGTGGCAAGGTCGCATTTGTTCCAAACCACCACGACATGGGTGNCTGANGCCAACTGCAAGTCATTCAGTTGNTCGACAGCATCGTTGNGGGTGTCTGTGGAGGCGTCNAGCATGAGAAGGACGGTGGNGGCTGTCGCAGCCTTGTCCAACGCNCGGCGGATGCCCTCGGCCTCCACCACNTCCTGNGTGTCTCGCAGACCGGCGGTGTCGATGAACCGGAAGCGCATGCCTTCGATGGTGCACGCGTCTTCCACCGTGTCGCGCGTGGTGCCAGGGATGTCCGACACAATGGCGCGGTCGTCGCCCAACAAGGCGTTGAGNAGGGTGGATTTTCCGCGGTTGGGTGCACCNACAATGGCCACGGGAATGCCTTCTTTCAAGGCGTTGCCTGTGGCGAAGCTGTCGGCCAAACGTCCGACCCNTCCCAAGAGGTCGACCAGCAGCGCGTCGAATCGGGCGCGGTCTGCGAACTCGACGTCTTCTTCGGCAAAATCGAGCTCCAGTTCCAGAAGACCGGCGAATCCGATGAGTGCCTCTCGAAGGGCGTTGATTTCTTTGGCGAAGCCGCCGCGNAGTTGGTCCAGGGCGAGGCGGTGGGCGCCTGCGTGCTCTGCAGCAATCAAGTCGGCCACGGCTTCCGCTTGGGTGAGGTCGAGACGGCCATTCAAGAAGGCGCGTTGGGTGAATTCCCCCGGTCCCGCTTGTCGGCAGCCGGCCTCGATGAGTGCGCGCATGACCTCTTGTTGGATGAACGGGGACCCGTGGATGTTGAACTCGATGGTGTCTTCGCCGGTGTAGGACTTTGGGCCGCGCATCACCAAAGCCAGCCCTTCATCCAGGGTGTCGCCGGCGGCGTTCTTGAATTTGCCAAACGCGACAGAACGGTCGGTGACTTCAGCCAGGGGCTTGGAGAACACCTTGGAACCAAGTGCGAGTGCGTCGTCGCCAGACACCCGGATGACGGCGATTCCACCCGCCCCCGGGGCGGTGGAAATGGCGCAAATGGTGGCGCCGTCCACGGCGTCGCGAAGGGGGGAGTTCATGGCGCGAATTTGGCCTAAATTTGCCGCGCATTCACAACACGAGGCGACCAATCGCCGCAACCCAACCANATTGACATGAGCGTACTCGTCAACCGCGATTCCAAAATCATCGTTCAAGGCTTCACCGGAGGTGAAGGCACCTTCCACGCAGGNCAAATGATCGAGTACGGCACCAACGTCGTGGGGGGCGTGACNCCAGGCAAGGGAGGGCAAACGCANTTGGACCGTCCTGTGTTCAACACCGTGGCTGAGGCCGTGGCNGAGACGGGNGCGGANGTGAGCATCGTNTTCGTGCCNCCTGCATTTGCAGCGGACGCNTTGATGGAGGCGGCNGACGCGGGNATCAAGGTCATCGTGGCCATCACCGAGGGCATCCCAGTGGCGGACATGGTGAAGGTGAAGGCCTACATCGACGGGCGCGATTGCACGTTGATCGGCCCCAACTGCCCAGGCATCATCACAGCAGGCCAAGCCAAGGTGGGCATCATGCCTGGCTTCATCTTCGAGCCAGGTGTGGTGGGCATCGTGTCCAAGTCAGGCACCCTCACGTATGAAGCGGTGGACCAGTGCACCAAAGCGGGCCTAGGCCAAACCACGGCCATCGGCATCGGCGGCGACCCCATCATCGGCACCACCACCCTCGAGGCGGTCAAGCTGCTCATGGCGGACGACGAGACCAAGGGCATCGTGATGATCGGGGAAATTGGCGGCGACCTCGAGGTTCAGGCCGCACGTTGGATTCAAGCAAACGGGACCAAGCCTGTCGTGGGCTTCATTGCAGGGGTGACAGCCCCCAAAGGCCGGACGATGGGCCACGCCGGGGCCATCGTGTCTGGAGAAGACGAGTCTGCCGAAGCCAAGAAGCGCGTCATGCGCGAGTGCGGCATCCACGTGGTGGACAGCCCTGCGGACATCGGCTCCAAGATGGCCGAGGTCCTCTGCAAGTGACCCCCACGTCAGCTCCGTTCAAAAAAGCCAGGCCATGTGTCTGGCTTTTTTGTTGCCGTGAAAAAACATCTCCTTGGTGGGTGACGTTGAAGGTGTAGTTTTGATTCCACCTGAATCCCATGTTCATGCCTGAAGTCTTGTCCATCCTTGCTGCCTTGTGTTCTGCCGTGGCGTGTGTGCTCGTTTGGCGCATGTCTTCGTCCATGGGCTCGTCCCAAGGCAACGACCATGGGTGGGACAGGATGAAGGACAAGCTCGACGCGCAGGACGCGCAACTGCGGGATGAATTCGCCCGGAATCGGAAGGAAACGGCAGAGCTGGCGCAGGCGCAGCGGGAGGAATTGCGGAACAACTTGGCCGCGTTTGAGAAGCACTTGGACGAGGACGCCAAAACCCAACAAGAGGCCCTTCGTCAGCAGTTTGCAGATTTGCTCAAGCAGCTCGACGGCCAAGGCAAGGCCAGCTTGGACGCGGTGAAGGACGTTCGGAGCACCATTGAGAAGCAGTTGAAGGAAATCCGTGAGGACAACGGAAAGCGCCTGGAGGAGATGCGCAAGACGGTGGACGAGAAGTTGCAGGACACCTTGGAGAAACGCCTTGGCGAAAGCTTCAAGCTGGTGAGCGAACGGCTGGAGCTCGTGCACAAAGGGCTGGGGGAGATGCAGACCATTGCCATCGGGGTGGGAGACCTGAAGAAGGTGCTGACCAACGTCAAGACCAAGGGCATCTTGGGGGAGTACCAATTGGGCAACATCATCGAACAACTTCTTCCGCGAGAGCAATACGAGCAGGAAATCGCCACCCGGCCGAGCTCGGGCGAGCGGGTTGAATTTGCGATCCGGATGCCGGGCAACTCGGAGGACGACACGGTGTGGTTGCCCATCGACTCGAAGTTCCCGCTCACGGGCTACGAGACCTTGCTTCAGGCGCGCGAGGAGGGCGACTTGGACACGATCCGTGCTGCGGAGAAGTCCCTGGCCGTGACGTTGGAAAAGTTTGCCAAGGACATTTCGGAGAAATACGTCGAGGCGCCGTACACGACCGACTTCGGGGTGATGTTCTTGCCCATCGAGAGCTTGTACGCCGAGGTGTTGCGCCATCCGGGGATTTTTGAAACATTGCAGCGCAAGTACCGCATCACGGTCACAGGCCCCACCACCATGTCGGCACTCCTCAACAGCCTTCAAATGGGCTTCCGCACCTTGGCCGTCACCAAGCGAAGCAGCGAGGTCTGGAAAATTTTGGAGGCCGTCAAGACCGAGTTTGGCAAGTTCTCCGACCAATTGGACAAAGTGGACAAACAATTGACCACCGCCAAGAAATCGTTGGAGGACTTGAGGAGCACCCGCACGAACGTCATGCAGCGACGTTTGAAAGACGTCGGCACTCTCGATGCCAAAGAAAGCGGGAACCTCCTCGACTTACCTGAAGACCATGAATGACCCGTGGAGGTCGATGGCCCCAGGCTGGTCGTAGGTCGTCACCCCGTTCTCGGTCTCCACGCCAATGACTTGGTCTGTGCGCGCCACGTGCAACACGAAGTAGTACGCCCCTTCAGAAAGGTCTTGGTCGGGCAACCATCCGCTTGTGCTTCCAAAGTCGTCGTGCCTGAACACCTCTTGGCCCCACCGGTTGAAGATCTGGATGGTGGAGTTGGGGAACTGGTTGAGGTTGGTCACCTTGAACCGCTTGTTCAGGTTGTCGTCGCCTGGCGTGATCACGTTGGGAATGACCAAATCGCAATCGGCGTACGTGATGTGGATGATGCCCTCCGAGCGCACCACGCACGGGGGCTCTGAGAACGCCTCCACCACGAGCATGCCCGCCGATGTGACGGTCGCATCTTGACCCGTGGCCAACACCACAGGCTCGTCCACACCCTCTTCGTAAAAGACCCAGTTGATTTCAGGTGAGCCAAACCCCTCCGAGGGCAAGCCGATGACGACCTCTTCTCCTTGGCAGAATTCGCGGTCGTCCTCCCACACAAAGGCAAGGTCTTCGTCCGTGGCCACGGTCACCACCAAAGAGCTCTCCGCGCCAGGGGGGCAGTAGGGGTCATTGAGCGTC
>PBWG01000084.1 GCA_002729115.1 Crocinitomicaceae bacterium
ATCTCGGCACTTTGAAATTCGACACAGGGTGTTTGCGGCGTCCTGGTTGAACTGAGGCCTGGCAAAGCCCTTTAGAATGTCCTGCTCGTCACCAGCCGGTGTTGTCTGCGAGGGCCTCGCGGATCAAGTCTTCGGAGCGCTGAGAAACTTCTTTTCGCGTCCAATTCTTCTCGGCGATTTCTTGGGCGGAGATGGGTTTCAACACCTTGACCACAAGCACCTTTTGTCGCAAGCCAAGCAGGTTGGAAAGGTGCTGAACGATGGATCCATGTTTCACGAGGTAGGTGAAGGTCATTCGCTGTGCGGGACTGACTGCATGGCCGTTGGCGTGCGTCCATCGAAATGCCAAAGGCTGAATGCCTGCATTTGAATCGATCGCAATTTTGAAGAAGGGCGAATGAAACGGCAGGAGTTCAATGCCGTCGCCAGACTTCCCTTCTGGAAAGAACCCCATGTTCACCTTCGATTGGGTCATCATGCTGGTGGCAGGTTGCAGGAGCTCCACGATGGATTTGCGCCTGCTTCGATCCACAAAGACGAACCCCAGCAGCTCCATCACCCCGCCAATGACCTTCATGTTTCGAATCAGTGCGTTGGAAATGACCATGCAGGGGGTGATGGCCATGTGCAGAAGGGAGTCCAAAATCCCCTGGTGGTTGCTCACAATCAAGTGGCGAGAGGAAGGAATTTGGCCATGAACCACAAGCTTCACCCCCACAATCCTCATCAGCAGACGAGAGAATGGGTGGATGACAAACCTGACGTTGAATCGGAGGAAGAGGTGCTTCGGAAGCAAGGTGAACACGAGCCTCAGCAGGAGACTCAAGAGAACCAAGACGAAGACGGCAAGCAGGATGAAGGTCATGCGAATCTTGGCAAGCACCTTGGATCCTGTCAACATGTCTGAGTGAGGCATGGATTCCGTCATGCGGATGAAAATAGGATGAAGCGCCGAGAATGCAACATCTCACAGGCGAGCTTCGGAATCATGTCGTTCCCGTCGGTGCAGGAGAAAATCCGGATCCACTTCGTGTGGGGCTGAAGCAGATCGAGCTTGCGCCGCACTTGCGCTTCGGTGAAAGCGTCTCCAGGCTTTTGGTCGCCTTCGTTCGGGCTGAAGCAGATGCCGTGCATCTTGTCGTCGACCAGGGAAGCGAATTGCTTTTGAAGTTCGGCGCGGTCCACAGGGTTGGGGCCGTCCCCGGCCAGCGACAGGACCTTGTCGGCCCGGTACGACATGTTCAGCAGTTTCATGGTCAGGCCTGTTGGGCGATCTCGGCGCGTTTTTGGAGGAGTTCTTCCTTCAATTTCGCGGCGCGTTCCTCCGTGATGTCGTAGTTCTTCATGATGAGCAAGGCGCCAATGACGCCGGCGATGGGCAGGAGGGAGTAGAAGGCCCGCATGCCGGTGACGGCCGATTCGGTGACGTTGTCCGCATCGAAGCCCACGAAGGACAGGATGGCCCCGCTCAAGAGGGCGGCCACGCCGAAGCCGAGCTTCACCATCCACCAGTACACCGCACCGAGCACGCCTTCGCGGCGCTTGCCGGTTTGGAGCTCGTCCAAATCGCACACGTCCGCGGTCATGCTCATCATGATGGTGAACAAGCTGCCGATGCCAAACGAGTGGAACGGCAACGCGAACAAGAACAAGTACGGCTTGCCCGGGATGAAGAGGAACCAAAACAGCACGTAGCCCACGATTGAAATGAACTGGCACACCATGAAGGCCCTTTTCTTGCCCAACTTCTTGGACAGGAAGGTCACGACGGGGATGACCAGGAAGGTGGTGATCAACGCGCCCACAGAGCCGTGCATGGCAGGCCAAGTGCCGGCGCTGGCCGGGTCGCTGTTGAACATGTAGTGCACAATGATCAAGAACGTGAAGGCCGCGATGACGTTGAAGGAGTTGAAAATCAAGAAAGTTGCTCCTGCGATTTGGCGGAACTGCTTGATGCGGAAGGCCTCAAAGGCCGAGACGAAAATCTTCCCCACGCTGCCCAACACGGCGGACACGTTGATGGGGGAGAAGTCGGTCCGGTCCAGGGTCGACTTGCTTTTCAGGAACAACGCCGGCACCATGGCGAACAGCGTGCAAGGAATGGCGACCCAGACGGAGAGTTCGCGGACCCCGGCGTCGGCGCCTTCTGGGAACCAACTGGGGTCGTAAAGGATGACCCAGAACCAAGGGGCGATGACCCACGCCCATTGTCCGATAAACTGGGCGACGGCCATGATCTGCGTGCGCTCGTGGAAGTCCTCGCTGATCTCGTAACCCATGGCCACGTAGGGGACGCTGAAGATGGTCAGCCCGAGGTAGAAGACGAGCGACCAGCTGAGGAAATAGATGAAGTTGTACGTGACCCCATCGCCTTTGTGGAGTTGCCACATGGCGATGTAGGCGACGCCCATCAGCAGGGCGCCGATGAAGACGTACTGCCGACGCCGTCCCCATTTGGAACGGGTGTTGTCGGAGATGAACCCCATCACGGGGTCGGTGATGGCGTCGAAGACGCGGGGCAAAAACTGGATGATGCCCCAAAGCAGGGCGGCAAATCCGAGGTCTTGCACCAACACAATGATGAACACGCCCAAGGCAGCGGGGAACATCTGGTTGGCCAGCATGCCAAATCCGAAGGCCACTTTTTGGCCCATGGAAACGGTCGGGGTGGGGGTTGAGGTCGAAGGGTCCATGATCCGCGAGGTTTAGAGGTCGTAAGGGGTGAGGACAATCGTTTGGAGGGCTTGCGCGTCCAGCTCGATGTGGACGTCGCTCGGCAAGCCTTCAATGTGCACAGACCGAGGGGTGTCGCCTTGGTTGAAACACACAAGGGTGTAGGAGCCGTCTTCGTTGGCGGTGGCCACGGCCATCACGTCTTCATCCGGGCATTCGCTGCCAAGCACGGTGGCGCCAGGTCGGATGAATTTGCTGAAGTGGCACATCACGTCGTAGAGCGGCGTGAAGTACACCTCGTCTTGTTCCGGGTCGACAATGACAGGGGCGATGCACCAATTTTCAAACCAGTTGGGGCCGCCCTGTCGGTCCAACACCATGTTCCAGTCGACCCAACCGTGCACCCAGTGGTTCAAGCACCCGATGATGTCTCGGGCGTAGCGGTGGACCGGGGAGTACTTCGGATGCAAGTATTTTTTCTCTTCCTCGCGCCACGTGAAGCCCCAGTCGGTGGCTTCCTTTTGCCAGTACCAGTCGTCGTCTTGCCAAACAGGCACTTCCGCGTCGATGCACCCTTCGGTTTCGATCAGGAATTTCTCTGGCGCCGCATCGTGTGCGCGGTCGAGGTCGTCGGGGAAGAAATCGTAGGTGCTCTCGTACCAGTGAATCGCGGTCCCTGCGAAGTACTTCGCGCTTTCCTCGTCGCGGTACATGGAGGCGGTCCATTCGTCGAGTCCTGCGCGATTCTGATCGTAGCCCAGGATGTTCAGGTGTCCCAAGCCGTTCGTTTCCAGGGCTGGGCCGAGGTGCTCCTTCACGAATTCCGTCATCTCGTCGGGCGAGTAATGCATGCTCTCCCAGTTGTTCCCGTTGCCGTGGGGTTCGTTCTCCACGGTGAAGCCCCACAAGGGAAGTCCCTCGGCCAGGCACTCTTTCGCATACTTCACGAAGAAGTTGGCCCACGTGGGCTGCATGTCTTTGCGCAGGTGCCCTCCGACCCAATCGTTGTTGTCCTTCATCCAAGGCGGGGCGGTCCAGGGCGAAGCGATGAGTTGGAACCCGTCCTTGGAGATGTCTTGGGCCGACCGGATCATCGGGAATAAGAATTCCCGGTCCTGGTCCATGTTGAAGTGCTCCAACTCCAGGTCGCCTTCCACCTCGGCGTAGCTGTAGTGGAACCGCGAGAAATCGCACGAATTCATGTGCGTCCGGGTGAGGCTGTAATTGGCGCCTTCCTCGGCGAAGTAGGCCTCGAGGATTTTGGCGCGTTGGGGGGCGCTCAACTGGTGCACGAGGTAGGCCGAGGCGTCGGTGAAAGATCCACCAAAGCCCTCGATGCGTTGTCTTTTGTCGCCGGCATTCACCTGCACGTGCAACACTTCAGACTGGGGGTTCTCCCAGCCGTCCACGGTGGCTTGAGGAACCTCGTGGAAGCGTCCGCCGCGGCGGGACGTCTCAAACACGGTTTTCCGGAACGTCTTTTCCTTCATGGCGGAAGCTTCTTGATGCGATTGAAACAGGGACTTGACCACATGGAAGGCTTCTTTCGGGTTGCGGTGGATGTCCACCAAGCCCCAGTGCTCTTCGTTGGCGTCGCTGTCGTACGGGACGCCGCTGCTCGCAGGGGCCATGCCCCCTGGGTCTTGATCGTGGGGATTGCCCGCCTTCCACCAGCCGTCGGTGAAGGAGAACAACACGGCTCCCGCACAGGGGACCGAGTCCGAGAGCAGGGGCCCCAGCAAGTTGCGGGTGGCGTCGGCTTGCGCCCGTGGGTTTTGGCCTTGTTCGTAGCCCAGCGCCGCAGTCGTCATGTAGCTGTCCGCCCCAATTTCAGAGAAATACACGGGCTTGTCGCTGCGCTTGGCAAAGTCCAAGGCGGCAGTGTACGACACGTCCCAGCGGTACACGTTCATGCCCCAAACGTCGATGTCGGTCAGCTCGTCGACGAGCGCCTGGTCTGGCAGCTCGCCGTGGGCCGTGGACACGGGGTGGTTGGGGTCCTCCGACTGGATGGCCGCAGATGCCTCACGAAGGGTTTCGTACCACATGTCCAACGACCCACCGAACCACTCGGGGTGGAAGTTGTATTCGTTGCCCAATTCCCAAAGCAGGATGGCAGGGTGCGACTTGAACCGCTTCACGTAGTCGAGGTACGTTCCGGATTGCAGGTCGTAAACGCCGCCTTGGTTGTACCCCAGCCCAACAATGACAGACAAGCCCGCGGCGCTGATTTCGTCGAGCACTTTCTTGGAGGCGATGGGTTCGTACACCCGCAAGGTGTTGATCCCCATGTCTTTCATCAAGGCCAAATCCTGGGTCAGCGTCTCGAAGCTTCGCTCCGATTCTCCCACCGACACCGGGTGGTAGCACACGCCGTACATGAAGTGTGGGCCTGCGTCGGTGACGAGTTGTCCTTCCTCCACCCAAACTTTGCGGGCTTCTGTGNTGGATCCGCAGGAGGTGNCCAGCAACATGGNGGCTGCGAAGGCGACAAACAANGNAAGGTGTTTCATGGTCAATGGGCTGGGTTCAACACGTGGCGGTCGAGCAAGTCGCGCTCGCCAGAGTAGGTGGGCTTGATGATGTGGCCGTCGCGGGTGAGGCCCTCGAACACCCCTTGTTCCACGAGGGGCCAAAGTGCGTATTTGGCTTCTCCGTCGCGGGTGAACAGCCCAAAGTGGTTTTCGGAATCGGTGGGGTTGGCTGCGCTCTTCCAAGGCTCGTCAAACGCCTCGAAGTAAAAGCAGCTGATGCCCTCGGATTGCGTCCAGTCGCGCATCCCTTGGTGGAACAAGGCTTGCTTGTATTCGTCGGCGGCCCTGGANCCTTCTGGCCCGTAGAATCCGTCGGACACGCTCGCCCAGCCGGTTTCGCCAATGTGGACAGGCTTGTCGGCGTCGATGCGTCGCACGTAATTCACCACCTGCGCGTACTGGTTTTGGCTGTACGCCACGGCCCGCGCCATCGCACCGTCCACNTCGTGGGGGTCAAGTCCNTCGCCCTTCCAAAATGTGGGGTTGTAGTGCGTGTCGTGGAACGGGTACGTGTGCATGGACACGAAGTCCACGGCTTGGATGAGGCTGTCGAGGTCGGCGTTGTGGTACTCNGGCCCGCCACCGCCCCANGAGGCGAANTTGTCTGANCTGGTGACCCACAAGTCGCTGGGGAGGTCGNCTTGGGCTTTCAGCCCTTGGAGATGGTTCACCCAGTGCAGGATGACCCCAGGCGCCACGAAGTACGACGCGGCCCANTGNACCATGGCTTCGTTGCCAACGGCCAANACCTTGACGATGTCTGGGTGCGCTTGGGCCAAAGCCACCGCCCGTCCTATCTCCGCCTCGTTGGCTTCGAAATCTTGCTCGGCGTGGTTGGGGGCGCCTGTCCACGCGCCCACACAATCGATCCAAGCCCCGAGCATCACGTACATCTCGAAGGTCGGGTCGTCTTGCTTCAACTCGGCGATGGCCTGAACCACGTTGGANGCGTGGGGCAGTTGGACGTTGTANGTGCGCAANAACCGAATGCCCATGGCGTGCAGAATGCGCATGTCCTCTTTCAGCTGGTCNAGGGTGGGTTGTTCTGCACGGCTCGTCTCCCGATACCCTCCGTACGAGATGGCGGAGAAGTCGGGGTTGCCCAAAAGTTCAGCGGCCGAGAGGTGTTTCATGGGGTCGGTGGGGTTGGGGTCTCCGCACGAAGCGAAGGTCGCAGTCAAACACAACAGGACGACCAACGATCGTCCTGTTTGCGCCAAAGTCAAGGGCAGGCTACGCATGGCCCGGGGTCAAGCGGTGACGGTCATTTGGGCCACGTCGTTGGAGCGACGGAAGATCTTCCGGCTCCATTCGAGGTCCAATTCCAACCCGTCGAACCGNTCGGTCCGACCGTCGGCCAGGGTGAGTTCAATCGAGGNNCTGTCNCCNCGGAGGTGCACCACAGGAACCTGGCACAGGGTGTACGCCAAGCTGTCGCCCGGCAAATCGACGGTTTTCCAGGTCTGGGTGACGTCGACGTACTCGAACGTCGCCGGTGCGGACAAGAATTCTTCGGCGTGCAGGAGTGCGCGGTCGAAGTGGATTTTGCCCTCCGACACCCGAACGCCCAATTCGCCGAAGCGACAGAGCAGGTCCTCCTTCACTTGGCCCGTCATGCCAGGCTGCTGGGCGCCCTTGCCACCTGGGGTGTGCGAGTAGGGGTCGGTGGGGAATGCGCCGTAGAGCTCTGGCGATTTGTGGGCGCCGATGCCCGCGTTGATTTCGAAGTAGTGATCAAACAATCGGCCCACCACGTCGGGAGATTCCTGCTGGGCGACCGCGTCCTGGGTCACCTCGAACGCCGCCAACCGGAGCTTGGACACCATGTGCCAGTAAATTGAGCCCAGGCCTTCGTAGCCGAAGAACGTGCCCGACCGGCCGGTGAACGCCTTGTGGTTGAAGATGCCCTCGTAGATGGCCTCCACGCNTTGNTGCTCTTTCGCNACCAANGNATNGTACGCNGCGGGGAGNTCCGCCAAGGCGGCCCGCAGGGCTTTCACGTTGTGGAAGTTGCCGTTGAAGTGGAACCCGCCAAGGCAATCTTGGGTGACAATGTCTTGGTTGCCGTCCGCCAAGAGTTGGGTCAGCAACGCCGAGTCNGCCACGGCTTNGGGGTCCAGGTTGTTCTTGTCCAGGAAGCGCGGCAAGTCNTTGTTGGGGTAGAGCACGTAGCTGTACTGGTCCTCCCGGAACAGGGCGCTTGCCTTGAGGGCGTCGAGCACCTCGAGGCTTTCCTTCGCGTCGAGCAAGCCGGAGCTGAGCACGGCCACTTGGCCTTCCAACATCTCAGGCAGGTACGTGATGTCCACGCCGCCGTCCGCTTCCACGGTCATCAGGTTGTACGCGTGGTACAGTCCGTCTGCCCGCTTGTTGGCCCGGATGGAGTGCTCGAGGTGAGAGAGCGCCACCTCGACGAAGCTCGCGAGGTCGGACAGGGCCAAGGTGCCCNTGCGGCCGGAGAAGTCCTCCTTGTAGATTTTGTGGCGGTAGTCGCTGGATGCGGTGCCCAACCCGTCCAAGATGGCGCGGCGCTGGGCGTTGGAAATGTCGCCCGACGTCAGCCCTTGGTGCTCGCGCAAAGTGGCGTCGATGCGGCGGAAGCAGTCCAGCAATTCCTCAGAGACAGAAACTTCTTGGTGGTTGGTCTTCGTCAAGATGTCTTGGAAGTAGACCAAGAACCGGCGGAGGTAGTACAGCGTCACCATGGACACGCCGTTGCCCACCAGGGCGTTGTTGGCGTCGTTCCACTCCGGACGTTGGGTGTTCATCCAAATGCCGCCCTCGGGGATGAAGTTGGCGACTTTGGCGAGCATGGTGGCCATCAACTTCTCGATGAAGTTCACCTTGTAGATGAAGACGTGGGTCTCGCGAAGGAGGGCGCCGTCGCCGCCGATTTCGCCGCGCTTGAGGTCGATTTTTTGGCCGGCTTCGTGGTCGTAATCGATGGTGTTCTTGGGGTCTTCCAGGAGCGCGTCGTAAGGCTTGATCCGGTAGGGGACGTTGGCGTAGACGAACGAGTCGTTCTGGAAATAGTCCTCGAGTTTCTCGGGGTAGTACGCCNGCANGAANTCNANGAACTTGAGGAGNTANATGATTTGGTGGTCGCCCCAGTAGCCGATGTACGACCAAGGGTTGTCCGGCTCAATCTCTTCCCACTCAAAGCCATCNTTGAACACNCGGTANGGGTTGTAGCCGTCGAAGGTGGTCGCGTTCANGAACTTGAANATCATGCCCTCNATGAACTCGGGGTACGANTGCACCAAGGCTTCCCAGTTNTGGAAGATGTCGCGCCAGTTGCCCTGGTANTCCAANATCTTCGANCCNGTNTCNTCNTCGCGCAAGTTGATGGAGAACCGGTTCCAGGGACGGCTGGGGTCCCCGTGGCGNCGGCTGAACTTCANCGGCANGTACTCCGCGCACAAGCGTTTGAAGTTGAGGTCGTCGTCCTGTCCAGCTTGGGCTTGCAAGAAGGCCAGGTCGAACTTCTCGGGCCACCCTTGCATGAGCTCGGACTTCTTGAAGAAGACCTTGTGGTTGGCCCGGTCGATGTAGGCCATGAAGTCGGCCCGCTCGATCGTGTAGTTCTCGTCGAAGATGCCGCCCCGCATGATGTTGAACATCGTGTTGGCGAAGTGGCGGATGTTTCGGCGGCGGTCGGCGGTGAGTTGCAAGCCGTCGCTGGCGGCCACCAGCTCGATGAGGCGTTGTGAGCCTTCCTCGATGTCTTCAAGCAACGCCAGCTTCAGCGCGTCGGGCGCCTTCAGGTCCTGCTTCAGCTGCACCACGCTGCGGATCGACTGGCCCAAATTCGTGGCCATGACCCAGTCTTGGGTAGCGCCGGCCGCCAACTCGAAGTCCGATTGGACGAAGTACGCGCCGCGCTCCGCTTTGATGTCGGTTTCTGTTACCACAGTCCCGCCGGTTTGGAAGACGGGGAGCTGCTTGGAGGACAAGAGCACCCTGGGGGAGTCCAAGCCGATGGACCACACCACGTTCGCCTTCAGGGCCTCGCTGGGCTCGGCCTTGTCGGAGATGATGGCGCTCAAGGCGTACAGGCCGAGGTTGCCCTCTTCGAGTTCGCACTTCTTGTAGGCGTCCACCAGGTTGCTGCTCCCACGCTGGAGGCCTTCGGGCACGCCGTAGGGCAGGATGTTCTGGATGCCGTCGAGCAGGCTGACCTTCACAGAAGCGGATCCGGTCGACGTCAACTTGGCGTGGCGGACGAAGCCGTACTTCTCGCTGGCCGCCCACTGGTATTGGAAGGTGAGTCCGAGGTCGTGGTTGACTTCTTCGAACAGAACCTTGTTGCCGTAGGCGTTCTTGTAGAGGTTGCGGTCGAGGCGGTAGACGCCTTTGTTTTGGTCTGAAAAGGGCTGCCAAAGCATCCGGCGCTCCCCGGCGTCAACCAACACGACGGTCTTGCTGCCGGTGGTCTCGGCGGCCTCCGTGATCTTGTCGTCGGTGTAGTAGGGGAAGAGGGCGAAGTCGCTGTTCTTCCGGCCCGCACTCAACCCGCCGTTGCTGGCGATGAACATCCAGTGGTCTGAGTGGCTCACGATGCTCATGAAGAAGGGACGCATCCGGTCGACGGCGCTGATCTTGTAGTAAATCTCACCGCCGAGGGTGACCTCCTCGCCAGAGGAAACGGTGTCGGGGTTTTGGTATGGTTGCTGCCCGAGGTAGATGGGCTTGACGTGGTCCGAGGCGCTCATTGCAGGGAAGTGGTGGTTGTCTTGGGACCCGCGACATCGAACGTGTCCAAAGGACGTCCGGCGGGGTCGACATGCCGTGGGTTTACGGCCGAGCGAAAATATGGCTTGGAATTGAGATATCCCCCCTCTTCACGGGGCATGTTCTCCACCGATGCCCCTCATCATGAGCGTCGTGCCTCCAGTCGATCACCCCTGCCGCAGGAACGGTGTCCAACGACCCCCATCCTGTGGCCCAGATTCACCCTTGAGAAGGGGGTGTCAGTGCACCACGAACTTGCGTGTTTTGCAGCCGGTTTGGTGTGCAAAAATCACCCCGCAAGGCAAGCCCAAATCGGTGGGACTGAGGTGCCTCGGGTTTTTCAGAAAGTCGTAAGTTGTGATCATCCCTTGCGAATTGAATGTCAATGATTTTGAAAAGCCCCCGTCGGCGCCTTGGCTTGGCGCTGGTCCTCGCGTTCACGTGTGTCGTCGGCACTGCGCACGCCAAGAATTTGGACAGCTTGAAACAGGTGATTGCAGGCATGGAGCCTGGCATGGCCCTGGCTGAAGCCCATTTGGAGCTTGCGGATGAATATGCTGGCCGCGCTTTGTACGCTGAGGCACTGAAGGAGTCTGAGCGTGCGCTGGATTTGAAAAAAGCATACGGCGATGCACTGGACGAGGCGAATGCGATGGTTCGGCTGGGTGTGGCTTTGGGCACCACTGGGAAGAATGGCGAGGGCATCGCGTGGGTGAACAAAGGACTTAAGGTATTCAACGCGAGACATGACGAGGCTGGAATTGCCCGGGCCACCACAGAGTTGGGTGTGCTGATGGCCAATTCAGGAGAAGATCCTTTGACGGCCAAAGAGCATCTGATCGACGCCCTGGCCTACCACCACGAGCACGACAACATTGACATGCTGGTCAGGAGCTATTACGCCTTGGGAAAGGCGTCATTTTTCTTTGAGGAGAGCCCGGCGAAGACGTTGAAGAATTACTACAAGGTGATTGAGCTGCTGCGCGGTCAATCTGGTCGGTCTGAAGTCAAAAACAACACCTTGGCTGGAGCCTACAACAACAGTGGTTTGGTCTACCTCCATGCCCACGAAAATACGCTGGCCATCGAGTACTTCAACAAGGCGCTGGAGAGTCTTCCCGAGAATGGCAACGCCATGTTCAGGGGAATCATGAATTTCAACCTGGCGGTGTTGCACCACAGGATGTCTGATTTCGAAGCTGCACATGGACATCTCGATGTCGCCGAAAGCCTCAACGAAAAATACGGGACGGCAGATTTTCGCGAAGCCCTGCACGCGTGGCGGGGGAGGTTTTATCTGAAGCAAGGTCGGCTGGATTCAGCGCAACATTACCGAAACCTCATTCAGGGTCTCGACGGCCAAGACCAATCCAAGCTTCCCGTGAATTATACGTTTCTGGGCGACGTGAGTTTTGCCGAGCAAGATTTCGAAAAGGCGCGTGAGCACTACAAATCGGCCATGTCGAAGAATTTCAACGAAGGGGGGATTTTTGCCAACGATGACGTGGAAGCTGTGATTGGCGCGTCGAGGTGTGCCAAGGCCCAAGGGTTTTTGTTGCGCGCCTTTGAACTTCAGGAGAAGTATTATGCCATGCGGGACAGTGTGATGGAAGTTCGCCGGATCCCAGCGATCAGTTTGTCGGAAACGAGAGAGGAGGTTTCTCTTCGTGAGAAGGAGGAACGCCGGAGAGTGGAGCAGGAGCGCGAGGCGGCCAAGTCGAGGAACTTCCTTCAGTACTCCGCGGGACTCCTTGTGATTGTGATTTTGCTTCTTCTGTTGAACCTGGTCGTGAAGCTGACGCTGCCTTCTTTGGTCATCAAGGCCGCGTCGTTCATCACGGTGTTGACCTTGTTCGAGTTTGCCCTGGTTTATTTGGACCCCACCATTGAAGCGGCTTCTGGCGGTCAGCCTTTGGCCAAACTCGGCATCAACCTCCTGATTGCCACGGTCATTTTCCCGCTGCACACCTTCATTGAAGGGCGGATTGCGAAGGCCTACGGTTGAGCCAACTCAGCGCTGCACGTCCACCTGGATCTTCGCGGCCACGGCCTTCGCGCGGTCAACCAAGTCGTCCACGTGGTCGCCAGGCGCGCCGTGGGTCACCGCCACGGCCATGCGTCGGTAGGGGCGCACCGTGGGCTTGCCGAAGACCCGCAAGTCGCTGTCGGGCTCAGCCGCAGCGTCCGCCAACCCGGTGATGACCGGTGCGGCCCCTGCGTGGGGCGCCAAGGACTCGGGGGCCAGAACCACGGCGCTCGCACCCGGCCGTTGTTGGACGATGGCCGGCACCGGCAAGCCCAGGACGGCACGCGCATGCAACTCGAATTCCGAGAAGTTCTGCGTCCCGGCCAGGGTCACCATGCCCGTGTCGTGGGGTCGGGGCGACAATTCTGAGAAGTACACCGTGCCTGGTTGGCCGTTCTTGGGGTTTTGGATGAAGAACTCCACGCCCCAGATGCCGCTTCCGCCCAGCTCGGCGGTGACGGCGGCGGCCATGGTTTGGGCTTGCTCAAGCAAATCGGACTCCATCACGGCAGGCTGCCAGCTTTCCTGGTAATCGCCGCGCTCTTGGCGGTGACCGATGGGTGCGCAGAAGAGCGTGTCGCCTGTGTCCTGCGTCAGGGTGAGCAGGGTGATTTCGTAGTCGAAGTCGATGAAGGCCTCCACGATGATTTCGGCCAAATCCCCGCGCGAGCCTTCCAACGCGTGGTTCCACGCCTTTTCGACGTCGGCTTGGGTGCGGATGACGCTTTGGCCTTTGCCGGAACTGGACATCAGGGGCTTGACCACGCAGGGCATGCCCACGGCGTCGACGCCAGCTTGGAGTTCTTCCAGCGACGTCGCGTACTTGAACGGCGCCGTTTTCAGCCCCAGGTCCACCGCCGCGAGGTCGCGGATGGCCCTCCGGTTCATGGTGTAGTGCGCCGCCTTGGCAGACGGCACCACACGAATGCCTTGCTTCTCGTAGTCGTAGAACCGTTCTGTGCGGATGGACTCCACCTCCGGCACCACGATGTCGGGTTGGTGCTTGTCGACAATCGCGTCGAGGGCGTCCCCGTCGAGCATGGAAATCACCTCAAATTCGTCCGCCACTTGCATGGCTGGCGCGCCGGAATACGCGTCCACCGCGATCACGTGTTGGCCCAGCCGTTGGAGGGCGATGACGACTTCTTTTCCGAGCTCGCCAGAGCCGAGGAGCATGATTTTCTTCTGCATGGCCGCAAGTTAGCATGGCCCCCGTGCAGGGTGGCGGGAGAAGTTTGTGCGTTGCAGGCGACCTTGGGGCATGCTTCCGATCGACCTCCACGCCAAATTTGACCTGGTCACCGACCACTGGCACCCCCACATCGTGGCTTCCCTCAACGGCCAAGACGTCAAAGTCGCCAAGATCCAGGGCGAGTTTGTGTGGCACAGCCACGACGACGAGGACGAGCTGTTCTACGTGTTCAAGGGGGCGTTTGACATGCATTACCGCGACCGGGTGGAGTCGCTCACCGCAGGCCAAATGGTCGTCGTCCCACGCGGCGTGGAACACAAGCCGGTCGCCGACGAAGAAACCTGGATCGTGCTGTTCGAGCCTCAGGCCATCGACCACACCGGGGGCGTGGAGTCGCCCCACCGAAAGACCCAGCTGAAGCGCATCTGACGCGCCGTCAGAGCAGCCCCCTTGCGCGGAGGTAGGCGATCTGCACCGCGAACTTGACACGCTTCTTGGCCACCTTCAACCGCCTGCGGAGCGAAGGTTTGGCGCCCGATTCTTTCCGCTTGTTGTTGGCGTGGGGAAACGGCGTGTCAGGCACGGGGTGTCCGAGAAACGCGCACAGTTCGTCCCATCCGGCACTCTGGGTGAAGTCGACCACGAGCAGGTCGTTTGGGCGGTCTTTGAAGTGGTCCACCACCGCTTTGTTGTGCCGGTTGTAGACGTCGAGGGTGTGGGCCTTGTCGTCCTTGGGAAGGCCTTTTCCTCGGCCGTAGATCCATTCGTGCATCGGGTCCCGGAGGTCGCCAATGTGGCGCGCCACGCTCTCAAACCAGCGCTCAGGATCGCGGACGGTGAGGATGAATTTGCTGCCTGGCATCAAAGCATCCAGGTCCTTGTACATGAGCGGCCAAGGGTTGTCTTCCACCGCGTCGAATTGCTTCAGCTTTCGGAGCACCCGGTTCATGTTGCCGTGGAGGTAAGGCCAAAGCACTTGGTGGTTGTTGTCCCCCACACGGTACCCCAAGGCGCGCAACGCGTCGCGCAGCGAAGAGGTGCCGGTTTTTTGGAAGCCGACGCCGACAATCAGGGGAGAGGAAGCCCGCGGCATGCCGGCAAAAATAGCGCCCGGTGGTGAGGCGCATTTGAATGAAAACGCAGAACTTACGCCCATGCTTAAACCTTGCGCAATGAAACAAATTTGTTCCTTCTTGGCTTCAGCCCTGCTTGTGGCGGGCGCCTGGGGCCAAACTTCCGTGGTGACCTTCGAAGTGAACATGGAGAACGAAAACGTGTCCAGCACCGGGGTGTACCTAGGCGGCGGTGTGATTGGAGGCCCGACTGCACACCAATTGACGGATCCCGACGGCGACGGGATGTACAGCGTGGATGTGTCGTTGCCCTTGGGTTTGGCAGGGAACTACATCTTTTTGAACGGCAACTGTCCCGACTGGAGCTGCAAGGAGAACATTGCAGGCTTGCCCTGCAGCGACCCCAACAACTTTGACGACCGCACCTTGCCTGCCATCACGGGGGACATGACGATCAGCACGTGCTTTGGCACATGCTCGGAAGATGGCACCTGCGTTCCGCCGCCACCGTCATCCAACGTGACCTTCAGGGTGGACATGGGCGAGTACACAGGCTCCTACGGTGCCGTGAACTTGAACGGGTCATTCAACGGGTGGTGTGGCACATGTGCCGCGATGACCGACGACAACGGAGATGGGATCTACGAGTACACCCAGCAATTGGACGATGGCCAAGTATACGAGTACAAGTTCACCTTGGACGGTTGGACGTCCCAGGAGGAGTTTGCGGAAGGCACGTCGTGCACGTCCACCATCGACGGCTACACCAACCGCACCCTGGAAGTGGCTGGCGACGAGGTGCTGCTCGCCGTGTGTTGGAACGAGTGTGCCGTGTGCAACGCGGAGCCCGTGCCAGGTTGTACCGACGCGTCGGCCTGCAACTTCGACCCCAATGCCACGGAGGACGACGGCAGTTGTGTGTTTGGCGAGGGTCCCGTCTTGGGGTACACAGTGGAAGACGCACTGTGCTTCGGCGAAGCGGGTGTGTTGTCCTTGGACGATGCGACCATGGCGCTGTTGGACGACGGGTTGATCACGGTGGACGTGGTCGGCGCCGGAGAAACGTTGCTGGCTGGCGATTACGTGCTGGTGGCGACGGACCTCCAAGGGTGCATTAGCGAGACACCTTTCACGGTGGGGGAGCCCGACGCCCTTGAGGTGGAGGTCACCATCGTGTCGGAAGATTCAGGAGCTGGGGACGGCCAAGCCGAGGCGACCGTGTCCGGCGGCACACCCGATTACGCGGTGGTTTGGAACGACATGACCGGCATCGAAGTGAACCCAGACTCCCTTTCCATTGGGTTGTACACCGCCATTGTGACCGACGCCAACGGATGCACGGCCTCGGCCAGCTTGACCATGACGGTGGCTGGCATCGACGACGTGGCGGCCTTGAAGGGTGCTGTGTTCCCCGTGCCTGTGGCCGACCAATTGACCGTCCAGTTGGCTGCGCCGCTCTTGGGCGACGCGACGGTGAGCGTGCGCGACATGCAGGGCCGGCTGGTGGCGTCTGCCGTCATGCGTTCATCCCAACAGCACATCGTGTTGTCTGCGGCCTCCTGGGAAGTGGGCGTGTACACGGTTCAGGTGGCCTCGGAAGGGGCGCGTGCAACGTGGAGTTTTGTGAAGTGAGGCCTGGTCAGGCTCAGACTTGAGGACATGAAAAAGGCACCCCGCGGGGTGCCTTTTTTGGGTTCGAGAAGTGAGGTCGGTCACTTGGCCTTGAAGTAGCCGAAGAGGGAGACGCCCGCAGCAAGGATGTCCGGCACAGCCATTTCCAAGCTGAACTCCATGACGGGGGTGTTCGAGAACACGGTGGCGAACAACGTGAGGAGCAAGGCCGTGCCAATACTGTAGGCAAGCAGGGCGTTTTTGGCCGTGTCCAACGCGCACTTGCGGATCATGAGCAAGAGGAGGCCGCACGTGGAGATGGCGTGGCCGATGCCGTAGTGGAACAAGGTTGCCATTTCCAGCAATTCAGGGTTGGTGGCGTTGGCCTCGCCGATGGCGGCGACGGCCATGTCTCCGGGCATCAACAA
>PBWG01000085.1 GCA_002729115.1 Crocinitomicaceae bacterium
TGACCGGAGACTTCGGCACCATGGTGCGTGAAGTGCGCGGAGGCGAGAGCTACGGCATCACTTGCACGTTCGCATGCCGGTTCGGCCTGGGGCAGCACGAGACTGTGACGCAAGCCACCGTCAAGTGGCCAAGCGGGTTGGAAACGGTAATCGACAACCCTGCGATCGACCAATACCACAACGTTCTGGAAGTGCCTTGCACGGTTGACGTGACCGCGACAGCGAGTGCCGAGGGCTTCTGCCCAGGCGAATCGGTGACGTTGACTGCGCCTGAGGGCTTCGCTTCGTACGAGTGGTCCAACGGGGCGGAGACATCCACAACAGAAGTGACATCAGGTGGAGCTTACTCCGTGCTTGTCTACGACGACGGAGGATGTGCGGGCTTCAGCAACCTGCTCACAGTCACCGAAATTGTGGGCAATGCGCCGACCATCGCCGTGGACGGAGACGTCAACTTGTGCGACGGGGGCATGTTGACCTTGACGGCGTCCAACGCGGACAATTTCATTTGGTCCACCGGCGAGGAAAGCCAAAGCATTGAGGTCACAACGTCCGGAGCCTATGCCGTGTACAGCGTGGACATTTGCGGCAACGACGGGGTGTCTGACACGCTGTTTGTGGAGGTGTACGACGCGCCTATGGAAAACCCAACGGTCACCCCAGACCAAACCATCCCCGCCCCAGCGTCTGTCGACTTGAACGCGACAGGAGAAAACATCACTTGGTACGACGCGGCCATGGGCGGCAACGCGGTGGCCACGGGCAACGACTTCAGCCCAATGGTGGACGCCACCGTGACCTACTGGGCGGAGGATGTCCGTGTTAATGCGGGAGAAACCCAAATTGGTGGAGAACTGGAGAACCAGCCAGGCGGTGCGTACCACACCAACAGCCAGCGCTGGCTCGAGTTTGACGTGCACGAAGACATTCGCTTGAACAGCGTCACCCTCTACGCCAACGGCACGTACGAGCGGTCGTTCGAGTTGATCAACGAATTCGGAATGGTCTTGGAGAGCACCACCCAAAACGTCACGGACGGCACGTTTGTGTTGGAGTTGGGCTGGGACATTGAACCTGGGGCCAACTACGGACTCCGTTGCACCACGAACGACCCGCAGCTGTGGCGCGAAGGAACGGACTCAGACTTGAATTACCCCTACGAGGTGGGAGACCTCCTCACTGTGACCAACAGCACGGCGGGCCCAAGCTTGCAGTACTACTACTTCTTCTACGCTTGGCAAGCGGAGCCGCTCCCCGTGGAATGCGCTTCGGACCGCGTGCCCACCACCATCACGGTGGAAGGCACGTCGTCGTTGGAGGATCAGGAAAACGGCGCTTGGACTGTGGGGCCCAACCCTGTGAACCGAGGCGACGTGTTGGCCGTGCGCGGATTGACCAGCGGCACCCCCATGACTGTGGTGGACGTCCAAGGTCGTGTGGTGTTCGAGGGAGCATGGACCGGAGACCTGCAGGTGAACTGGCCCGCAGGCTGGTACACCTTCCGTGTGGTCCGCGAAGGCCAAGCGCAACACCAAACCCTTGTGGTCAAGTGACCGCAAGATTGACTTGAGTTGAAAGGGCGGGGCCGAGAGGTCCCGCCTTATTTTTAGCCCATGGGATTGGTCAGTGTGTTGACGAGGTGGGTGCCTCGCACAGTGTTGCAGCGCGGGGCGCATTTGGCGTTGCAAAGCGTGGCGTGGTCGTATGCAGGCAACACGTTGGAAGACCCCATCGTCGGCAAGTCGTACCGGAAGATGTTGCCCTACGGACGTGTGCGAAGCCGCGCCAACGCCCTGGCTCCGCATTCCCTGAGTCTGGAACGCCACCGCGCCGTGTGGGCGTACTTGAAAGGGTCAACGTCGTTTTTCTCCACCCAAGGAAAAATGCTTCACCTCGCGCCAGAGTACTGCTTCCTGAAGCGGTTCAAGGCCCAGACGTCGTTGGAGTACGTCACCGCGGATTTGAACAGCCCTTGGGCCGATCACCATTTTGATTGCCACGACATCCCGTTTGAAGACAACACCTTCGACGTGTTGATGGCCAATCACTTGTTGGAGCATGTGGAGAACGACCGGCAAGTGCTGAAGGAGTTTTGCCGGGTCATGAAGCCTGGTGGCTGGGGCATTTTGCAGGTGCCCGTGAACTACAAAGACGGGGACACGGCGGAAGACCCCAACGTCACAGACCCTATGGAGCGAGAGCGCCTCTACTGGCAGCAGGACCATGTTCGTCTGTATGGCCACGAAGACTACCCCAAGCGGCTGAAGGAAGCAGGATTCGAGGTGGAGGTGGTGGACATGAAGGACGCGCTGGGCGAAGCGCTGTTCACGCGTTACAGCCTCGGGGAGGAGCGCTGGATCTACAAGGTGACCAAGCCGGCGATTTAAACGTCTTTGGCCGCGGCGACCCTGGTCTTCGCGACGGCATGTTTGAAGGCATCGAGGTCGTTCAACCGAACATCCACGTCGAGCGAGCAGGTCATGTTGAAGTCCGTGGTGGCCGGGGACAGCCCAGATCGCTTGAGAAGCCCCATCACAACTCCCATGTGCTCGTAGGCAAAGGCAACACGCACACGTTGGGTTCGGATGCGCTCCACGATGTGTCCATGGGCCAGGGCATCTGCAGCGCCTTCCCGGTACGCCTCTATCAGCCCGCCCACGCCAAGTTTGACGCCCCCGAAGTAGCGGACAACCGCGAACATGACGTTGGTCAATTCATGCGACCGAATCACCCCCAGGATGGGCGGCCCTGCGCTGTTGCTTGGCTCCCCGTCGTCGCTGGACCTGAAGTGGTCGCCGGTGAACCCAATCATCCAAGCGTAGGCCACATGCCGCGCGGCGTGGTGGGATTTTCGGATGGCTTCAAGGTGCCCTTTGACCTCCGCTTCAGAATGGACGGGGAACCCGTACCCAAAGTGCTTGCTGCCTTTGGCTTTGAACAGCCCTTCGCAAGGCCCTTCCAAGGTGAGGTAGGTGTCCTTATCTCCGGCCTTCATCCTTCAAAGCAGAAGGACAACACAAAGCTGCGCGAACGCAAAAATTCCAGAGGGTTGGCGTAATTGCTGTCGTCAGGAATGAGAACGTTGAGGAGTCCTTGTTCCGTTTTGGCCTGGATGGAAAGCTTGAAAAAGGGCAAGAACAGGTCGATGCCAGCTCCGAGATCTGCAGCGAAGTTCCCGGATTGCAACCGCAAAATGTTGTCCGATTGAAGTTGCTGGTTGACGTTCTCTTGGGATTGAAAGTCCCGCATGTACTTCACCCCAAACAAGACGTACGCCGCGAAATTGTCGAGCCTGTCGGTGCGGTACTTCAGCAGCAGCGGGATGTCCANGTTGACCGCCTCGGTGCGGCGCACCACGTCGGCCTGGCCCGCAAACCGGTAATTCAGCGCACGGTCCTGGAAGCTCAACCCCGGCTCAAAACGCAGACGCATGTGTCGGCTCAGCGTGTACGAGGCCATCAAGTGCATGTTGAANCCTGCCTGGGGCAAGTTGGAAATGCCGCGCACGTCGTCGGCCAAACTGTCGGCCATGGCGAAGTTGAAGTCGCTCCGGTTCGCCGACAGCATGAANCCAAAGTGGTAGGGTCGGTTGTCGAAGTTTGGCAGGTTCTTGCGTCCCACGCCTTGGGCATGCACACTCAAAGNGCAGGCCAGGAGGGTCAAAAGGACNAGGGCGTTTCGGACTGGGGCCATGTTTGTGGAGGTTGTCATCCTTGGAACGGTCTGATTCCCCAAATCTGATGCAGCAACAACGAAGCCACTGCGGANAGAAGGGCTGCTGCAAAAATGTACATCAACAGGGAAAGGGCAAACGTGACCCCTCCNGACATCATCCATTCCACCTGTGAAATGGCTTGGGCGCGGACGGTCTCTCGGTCAGGCACGGCGCGGCGCTGTCCGAGTGGCAGCGTCAACAAGTAGGCGTCGAACGCGGCGTCGGATTTGGTGAACTCCTCCACTTGGGCGATTCGGATGGACTTGCGGAGCTCGGTGGATTCCTTCGCCCAGACATGGTTCCATCCGTACACGGCCACTGCCGCCAACAAGGCGTACGTGAAGGTCGGCCGCAGAAGTTGTTTCACGTCCCCCGCCCACGAACCGGCGCTCCAACCGTGCCGTACCAAGGCCACGGACCACCCGACGACCAAGNTCACGAGCGCAGTCCAATGGTACATGCCGCCCAGGGCCACGGCCCGCTCGGCCAGAACCCATTCAGAAGAAATCGCCTTGAACAAGACGTACCCTGCGAGCAGGGCAAGGCAGGAAGCCAGCGTCTTGGATCGTTGCATGCAATCAGCCGTTCATGCTCGCCAAGAAGTCCTCGTTGTTCCGAGAGCCNTCGACGCGGTCTTTCACGAATTCCATGGCTTCNACGCTGTTCATGTCNGCCAANTGCTTGCGNAGGATCCAAATGCGCTGNAGGTCGCTCTTGTCCATGAGCAAGTCCTCGCGACGTGTGCCTGAAGCCAAGATGTCGATGGCAGGGTAGATGCGACGGTTGGAAATGCGACGGTCGAGTTGAAGCTCCATGTTGCCTGTGCCCTTGAANTCCTCGAANATCACTTCGTCCATCTTGGANCCCGTCTCGGTGAGGGCGGTGGCGATGATGGACAACGATCCGCCATTCTCAATGTTGCGGGCCGCCCCGAAGAAGCGCTTGGGCTTTTGGAGTGCGTTCGCCTCCACACCGCCAGACAAAATTTTGCCCGAGGAGGGAGACACCGTGTTGTAGGCCCTGGCCAAGCGTGTGATCGAGTCGAGCAGGATGCAGACGTCGTGGCCACATTCCACCATGCGCTTGGCCTTCTCCAAGACCAAATTCGCGATGCGCACGTGGCGGTCCGCCGGCTCGTCAAACGTCGAGGCAATGACCTCTGCGTTCACACTTCGCTTCATGTCCGTCACTTCTTCAGGACGCTCGTCGATCAGCAAGATGATCAGGTAGACCTCGGGGTGGTTGAGGCTGATGGCGTTGGCCACGTCNTTCAACAGGGTCGTCTTTCCTGTTTTGGGCTGAGACACAATCATGCCGCGTTGCCCTTTTCCAATGGGGGCAAAGAGGTCCATCAAACGCGTGCTCACNGTGCCGCGCGAGGTGCTGAGCTTGAAGCGCTCCTGCGGGAACAACGGCGTCAAGAATTTGAACGGCACGCGGTTGCGGATCCACTCTGGGCTGCGGCCATTGACGCTCTTGACTCCGATCAAGGGGTAGTACTTCTCGCCGATGCGTGGCGGGCGGATGTTGGCCACCACCGTGTCTCCGGTTTGGAGGCCAAACTGCTTGAGNTGCTTTCCAGANACGTACACNTCGTCCGGAGAATTCAAGTAGTTGTAGTCGGCTGACCGCAAGAACGCGTGGCCCTCGGGCTGGACTTCAACCACGCCTTCGGTTTGGACGATGCCGTCGAAGTCAAAGCCGTGCTCTTCCGGTTCAGAAATGAAGGGATCGCGGCGGTTGCGGTTGTTCCGGTTGCGGTCGCGGTCGTTCCGGTCGTTCCGGTTGCGGTCACGGTCGTTCCGGTTGCGGTCGCGTCCGCCACGGTCGTTGCGGTCACCGCGGTCGTTGCGCCCTTGGCCTTCCTTGTTGTCCTTGTTGTCCCTGTTTTCGTTCGACTGTCCGCCGTCTTGGGATTCCTTGCGGCGGCGGTCGCGGCGTTCGCGCATGCTTTCGCCCTGACGACGTCCCTCGTCACGNTTGCCACCTTCCCTGGATTCTTGGCCGTCAGAGGAGCTGGATTCAGAGGAGCGTGTGCCCTTGTCGTCGGCGCTTTTGTCTTGGTCGCCACGTGGCTTGCGAGAACGCGAACGCGNGGGCTTCTCTTCCTTGGNGGCTTCGGCGCTTTCGTCGTNCGNTTTGGCTGCCTTTGCGCGCCCTTTGGGTGCGGATTTCTTGTCAGACTTGTCTGCAGGTTGGGCCGCCTGAGCGTCCAAAATGCTGTANACCAAGTCCTGTTTTTTCAATTTGTCGAGCCGGGTGATTCCGAGCTTNCCTGCGATTTGTCGCAGTTCGGCAACTTTTTTGCCGTTCAATTCGATGATGTCAAACATCTCTTACGTGATTCAAAAGGGGGAGAAGCGCGGGGCTTCTTCGGCGCCAGGTTGGCACCGGTTGCCCTCAAAGATACACAGGGTGGCCTCTACTTGGTTTGGGTTGAAGGCACTAATCTTCCCTGTTCATCCACGCTTTCGTTCCCATTCCACGACGCGCAGGTCGCTGATTTGGCCTAGGTTCAAGGTGAACTTGAGCATGGTTCGAACCTTGTGAAAGCCTGAAATGCCCGCCGCACCTGGGTTCAAGTGCAATCCACCCCAGCTCGGCACCGGTTTCACCAACAAAATGTGGCTGTGGCCGCAAACAAACAAATTGGGCCGTTCGAGGGTGAGTTGGGTCAGGATGCCTTTCGCGTATTTCGGGGGGCGTCCACCGATGTGCGTCATCCAAACCTGCGCCCCTCCCGCGGTGAACCTCGCGTGCTCCGGCCACTCTGCCCGAATGGATTGTCCGTCGATGTTGCCAAACACCGCNCGCACGGGCGCCACTTCCTTGAGGGNATCNGTGACCTGGAGGCTGCCGATGTCCCCCGCATGCCAAACCTCGTCGCACCCCTCCACGTGCTGGAGGATGCGTTTGTCCATGTGGCCATGGGTGTCGGAAAGCAAAGCAATGTTCATGTCTGTGAAGTTCTGGCAAAGCGGCGTCAGATGTCGGTGCTTTTGTCTGANTTTAACCTCATGAAATGGTTGAGTGTGGCGCTGACGGTGTGCTTGTGGATCCCCTCAAGTCAAGGGCAATCCCAATCGGGGCACATGCCACTNCCTCAGGACCCTGGAAGGGCGGCGCNCAAAGCNTACGATGCCGCCTTGGAGGCNTATCGTTTTCACGCGCCCGACTTGGCGTTGGAACAGGTNAANCGGGCCATCGACAAAACCCCAGGGTTTGTGGATGCGTGGTTTTTGAAAGCCCAAATCCTGCGTGACCAAGGATCTCCAGCCTTCGGGGAAACCATGGAGCGCGCCCTCGACCTCGGTCCCGACCGCTTCCCTGCCGGCTGGGTGCATTTGGCCCAGTTCGAGTGGGAACGTGGGGCGTACGNGTCAGGGCTTGACGTGCTGAGGGAATTCGANGNGCTCGGGCTGGGGCCACTGGACGCGGGCATGGCCCAAACTGAATCTTGGGTCCGTGCCGGTCTGGAATTCTCCACAGCCCAACGGGCCGTGGANNGCGAATNTTCGCAATCGGTGCCGATGCCCGGGGCNATCAACACGCTTGCCGACGAGTATTACGGCGCCTTGANTTTGGACGGCAAGGACATGATCCTGACCCGGGCCGGCCGGGGTTTGTCACAAGCCGTGGGCGGTGAGGACTTCTATCGGTCGTCCATGAACGACGCGGGAGAGTGGTCTCCACCGGTCCTCTTGCGCGGGGTGAACACCCGACAGAACGAGGGTGCCCCGACATGGACTGGGGACGGCAGAACCATGATTTTTACGGCATGTGCAAGTCCTCGAGACGGGTACGGACTTCGAAGGGGCAAGGGGTCGTGCGATTTGTTCGAAACGACATGGAACCCGGCCAAAGGAGAGTGGGGCGTGGGCAGAAATTTGGGCGCCCCCAACAGCGCGGGTTGGGAAAGCCAACCCTCCGTCAGTGCGGACGGACAGACCTTGGTCTTTGCGCAGTCTTCAAGGGGAAGGAACAAACCCTCTGATTTGGTGATGTGCCGCCGCATGTCTTCGGGGGGATGGTCGCAGCCGGTGCCGCTTCCCGGGTTGGTGAACACGCCTTACACCGAGGAAAGCCCGTTTTTGCATCCCGACGGTCAAACGCTCTATTTCAGCAGCGACGGCCATCCAGGTTTCGGTCAACTCGATGTGTTTGTGTCACGTCTGCAAGCGGACGGGACTTGGGGGGAGCCGAAGAACCTCGGACCCGGCATCAACAGCCACGGACGGGACAACAGTTTGATGGTCAGCCCTGACGGGAGTTTGGCGTATTTCGCAACCACCCNAGGNTCNGACCANTTGGACCTCTGGCAAATTCCTTTGCACGNCGACGTGAAGCCCATNGAGGTGTCCGTCTTGTCCGGCAGGGTGTTGGACGACGTTTCTGGCCAGCCATTGAATGCCGAGGTTGTGCTGGTGAATGCCCAAACTGGGGCACGCGTGGCCCGTGTGGAATCGACGGCAGGCCAGGGGTTTGCGATCCCATTGCCTGAGGAGGGGGATTACACCTTTGAGGTCTCCGCCCAAGGGTTTGTGTTCAAAGTGGAGTCGTACAGCCAAGGAACGTCTGGCGCCGAGGTCACCAACGACCAAGTGAACATCCGATTGACCCCCATTGAGGATGGGGTCGTGTTCACCTTGGAGGCCATCCAGTTTGAGACAGGCAAGTCCTTNTTGCGTTCCTCNTACCAAGGNGGGTGTGAGCGCTTGGCGTCATGGATGNTGGNACATCCAGACGTCCGTGTCAGGGTGGAAGGCCACACAGACAACGTGGGGAGTGCGNCCAGCAACAAGGCGTTGAGCTTGGAAAGGGCGCAAGCTGTGAGGTTGTTTTTGGAATCAAGAGGAGTGGCTACGTCCCGGGTGGACGTGTTGGGTCTGGGAGATTCCATGCCTGTGGCAGGCCACGAGACCGAGGAAGGCCGATCTGCCAACCGACGTGTGGAGGTGGTGATTGACCTCTGACCTTCTGCGGCTCAGCTTCGGTGGCGCCAGGTTAGGCTCACAGTGAAGGTGCGGGGCGGGGCAGGATTGTAGAACCTTCCTCCAAAGGCGTTCACTTGCTGCCAACCTGAATANGCGGTGTTGGTGAGGTTCCGGCATCCGAGCGTCACCTGCACACCATGGCCCGGCACGTTGCAGGTCAACTCGACGTTGGCGGTCAAGTGCGAGGGGTGGCTGACCGTGTTGCCGTTGTTCAGCGGGGTTTCGCCCAGGCCACGAATCCAGGTGTGCGCTGTCCACATTGGAGCCCATCGCGGCTGCCACGTCCATTGAACNTTGGCCATCCATGGGGGAGAACCTGGCATGCCTTTTCCGTTCAGCTGGTGGTGCTGCAGCGTTGCAGCCAAGGACAGGNCATGGTGNGTGNTTTGCCATTGGGCCCGTGTCTCGAGGCCTTGCATCTGAAGCGGCGCGTCTGCATTGACGAACGTTGAAATTCCCAGGCTGTCCACCTGTTCCACGATGGGGCTTTGCACGGCTTGGTGGTACAANACGCACTCCAANCCCGGGAGGCGCAGGCCAACNTCGACGGANCGTGCGCGTTCGGACACAAGTGTGGCGGAGGCGTCTGCCCCGTCTTCGAAGGGCAAGGTCTCGAAATTGGTGGGGTCGCTGTAGCCTGTGCTCGCTTGTGAAAACACAGAGAGTTTGGGGCCGAGCGCTTTGGAGATGCCAACCCTGGGCAGCCATTCAGCCGCATTGAACGGGGCGCTGTACGTGGTGTCAGAAGCTGTGCCGTCTGCCGCTCTTCCCCGTGCGGATGCCGCAGCGCTTGCTTCCAACCGCCATCCTTTGTGGTGGCTCATGGCCACAGATGGGGTCCACTGCGCCTGCCACCCTTGCATCGTCAGGTTGTACAACTGAGCTCCCATCGCGGCCAACAAGGGGTCGTCCCAAAGTTCAAATCGCCCTTGGTCCAGGCTCCCGATGGCGTTCCACTCTGCTTGCAGGGTCCATGAAGGACGGTCGATGGGCACCCACCGCTGGCGCAGTCGCAAGCTGGCACCTGCTCCCGATTCTTCCTTGTACCCATTGAAAAACGGCGACGTGCCAAATGGATTGACCTTGTCGGTGAGCCGCATCAGTGTCCAGACGTCGACGGTGCTTCGATTCCCGAATACAGTGACATCTGAGACGTGCAGATGATGTCCCGCAAGTGCCCGACGGCGCTGAACGTGGGCGTTGTATTGGCCACCTGGTGCAAACTCCGGGGTCTCTGCCGCAGTGAGGCTGTCCACAGAGCCAGGAAGGTCCCATGACGCGTCGAGGACAGCAAGCCAGGTGTGATGGGTGGCCTTGTCTCCTTGCCAACGCCGTGACAATTCGGCCTGCCAGCGCTCGTTGCCTTCCCACGTGCGGTAGCCTGTGTTTTGGGCATGCGCCAAACGCGCCTCCCATCCTCGTTCGGACGCCTGCACGCTGGTGTGCGATTGCAGACCGCCTGAACGCCCTGTCGTCCCAAAGGAAGTCCGGACTTGGGCCACTCCTGGTTGAAAGTCAGGTTCGACGAGGATGGCGCCGCCGTAGGCACCCCCGTAGGAGGTGGCGGCGGGTCCGGAGACCACACGAAGTGGGGCCGACCAGCGCGGTTCAAGCCATTCCACGGGGCTGGTGCCATCGGCCTCCGTCAAACAGAAGCCATGCACGAAGAGCATGGTGTTGCGAACGGCAAATGGGCTTCGAAGCGAGGATCCTCGGATGCTCAGTCTTCGACTTCCCCCGAGGCCGCGGGTCTCCATCAACACCCCTGGAATCGCGTTCAAAGCGTTGGCGACGTCTGGACTGCCAAACCCTGTTGCGAGGGAAGTGTCCACGGTCCACAGGCTCATGGCAATTTGCTCCGAAGGCAGCAGGGGAGCGTAAGCGGACACGGCTGCTGAATCCAGTTGGACCCAGCGCTGCAGCAAAGTGTCTGGTTCCAGAATGAAATGTGGTGCAGCCCAGGTGCACGCAGAGGCCATGGCCCACGATGCACAGGCCAGGCTGATCTTGCCAGTCAACAGCTNACNCACCTTCATTCCACGACCAANGTTCGGGAGAGCGTGTGCCCTNGGTCNTCTGTGGTCGCCAAGAAGTACGTCCCGGGATTCCAAGACGCAACNTCCANTGTCAAACCTGGCGTCAGCACGCCACGCCACATTTCTTTCCCNTGCACGTCGTAGACACTTGCTTTTGCGAGGTTCCAAGCCGCACCCACTTCGAGGCGAACGTCGGACGACGTGGGGTTGGGGAACATGTCCAAGCCTCGGTCGTCGCTCCAATCCTGCACTTGATCGGCAGACTGTGGACGGAATTCCTTGATGACGTTCAGCCCCGATCCTGGGTAACTGGGTCCGTTGAAGGCGAGGTACACGGCGCCGGTGTAGGGGTTGACCGCGACGTCCCGCACGCGTTGGTTGAAGTCAGAGAAAAACTGGTCTTCGCTTTCGATGGCCAAGCCATCCTCACTCATGTGGAGCACGCTGAGGCGCTTGTCGTTCAGTGCAAACCCGCCCAGCACAGCCATCAAGACGGACCCCTGCCATTCGGGAATGCCCACGTGGTCGTAGTACTCGATGCCGTTGACAGCAGCGCAAGGCGACCACGTCATGAGGGGTTCCATCACGTTGTTTGCTTCGCAGAAAGCCTGTTCTGCGTTGGTGTTGCATTCCCCCTCGACGTTGGGCCAACCGTAGTTGCGTCCGGGTTCAATGATGTTGAATTCGTCCCAATTGCTTTGGCCGTGCTCGGAGCTGTAGACCAGTCCGTTGGGGCCGAGACAGAGGCCTTGGGCGTTTCGGTGCCCTTTGCTCCACACGTAACTTCCTGGGGTGGGGTTGTTGGCAGGAACGCTGCCGTCCAAGTTGAACCGGAGGACTTTGCCGTTGTCTGAATTGTCGCTTTGGGAGCTGACGCCGCCGTCGCCCACGTCCCCGGTGGTCATGAGCAAGGTGTTGTCTGGAAGCACCAGCAGGCGGCTGCCGTTGTGGATGCCTCCGGCTTCCACGCTGTGCAAGATTTGCTCGTCCACCAACTCCGATCCATTCCATGTGAATTTGCTCAGTCTTTCAGAAGTGCCTCCAATCCAGCTGCCCTCAGTGTAAACCAAGAAGACTTCAGGAGTGGTGTCCCAGTCAGGGTGAAGGGCCATGCCCAGCAGTCCAGGCTCCCCGTTGCCGCCGTACACATCCAATTCCAAGACGGTGTCGTAAGCGCCCGTGGCGGGGTCGATGTGCAGCACGTCCCCATACCGGGTGGTGCACCAGAGCATGTCGTCAGGACCCCAGAGCAATTCCCAAGGGATGCTTATTCCCGTAGCTAGGTCGTATTCCACCAACGTGGTCTCTTCGAGTTGCCACGTGGTTTGGGCTGAAAGATCGCAGGGCACAAGCGCCGAGCTCATGAGGGCGGCAATCACGGCGGTGAATTTGAAAGGCTTCATGGCAAAAGGGGTCAGGGGGTGTCGATTTCAAATGCCACTGCGCCGTATGGTTCAAGCGCGGTGGCGGATTCTTGCCCTGCAAGGTACACGAGGGCAGGGGCTTCTTGGCCATCTTCAGGTGCGAGCGACGTGAGGTCCAGAGACTGAGGAGCGCCGCTGCGGTTCAACGCCACGTGGACTTGTTGATCCAGGTAGGTGCGGGTCACGAGCAGGACCTCAGGACTCAGCAAGGTGAATTCAGTGGTGCCGTACAACATGGCCAAGTGGCTGGAGCGGAGTTTGGCCCAGGTCGAGGTCCAATCCCGCGTGCGCCGCTCTTGCTCGTTCAAACCGTCGAACCGCATCATCCTGCGGTTGTCTGGGTCGTTGCCGCCCACGTCGGCAATCTCGTCGCCGTAGTACACGCAAGGGATGCCGGGCACAGACATCAGGTACGACATCAGCAAGCGCATCTTGGCGTAGCCCTGGTGGCCATTGTGTTCAATGTCCTGCGTCCAGCCTTGGAACTTGGTGTCCTCTTGTGGATCGAGGCTGCCGTCGGCAAGCGACGTGAAACGCGGCCGGTCTTGGTTGCCGGTGATGTTGCCCATGAGGTGGTGTGCGCCNTAGGNCTGGAGACTTTCGCGGTTGGTTTGGACCAAATCTTCCCAGTTGCCGTCTTCAAANGCNATGGCCCCCACCATCTTGTCGTANAGGTTGAAGTCNAACTGGGCGTCAATCATGCCTGAGGAGAGGTAGCTGCCGATGAGGTCGGGGCTGCCGTAGGTCTCCCCAATCTGGAACATCCGGGTCCCGGTTTGCTGTTGGGCTTCTTTCAACTTGCGGGTGAGTTTTCTCCAGAACGATTCGGGGATGTGCTTGGTCGCGTCGTGACGGAACCCATCGATGCCGCTGTGGTAGGCCCACCACGCTGCACTGTCGCTCATCACCTCACTGACCTCGTCCCGTTCCAAGTCCAACGTGGGCATGAAGGTGTCAAACCAGGTGGTGAGTCGGTGTTCGTCCCATTTCTCCGTGTTCATGGTGCCGTCGGGCAGATAGAGGTCTGTGGTCCAATCGGGGTGGATGTCCATCAAGGGGTGGTCTTCATGGACGTGGTTGGCCACGTAGTCCAGGACCACGTTCATGTCCTGTTCGTGCGCACTTGATGTCAGCGCTTCAAGCGCCCCCTGAGAGCCAAACCGGCGGTCCACCTGCGTGCAGCTTACGGGCCAGTAGCCATGGTACCCGCTGAATTTGCTGGTGACGTCGGTTCGTGTGCTGTCTTGCCAGAGCCCCCATGCCCCTTCCGCGTTTTGGGTCACAGGTGAAATCCACACCGTGTTCATCCCCAAGTCTTGGAAGTATCCGGAGCGAAGGCGTTGCTCGACGCCCTGCAAGTCGCCGCCTTGGTGGTTCGCTTCCGGTTGAATGTCGGCATCCTCAACGGGCTCGTTGTTGTTGGGGTCTCCGTCGGTGAATCGATCCACCATCAGGAAATACATGGTGGAGGTGTGCCAGTCGGACCTGTCCAATTGGCTGACTTCCGTGACCACGTTGTTGCCTTCCACGGGAAGGAGGAGGTCTTGGGAAATGCCGCCGTTGTGGGCAGCCCACGCCCGAAGGTGTCGTCGGCCCACAGCGCCGCCTTCAAGCGACAAGGGGAGCACCACAGCATCGTCGTGGTCCCCGAAATGCACCACGTCGTTGTCCATCATCACGAGCAACGTCGCGGGGCCGTCGGTCGACAGGAACACCTCCGAATCCTGGGCTCGTGCGCCCAACGTCGGAGCCTTTGGGGTGTCGAGAACCAATGCGGAGTTGCGACCACCCATGCCGTTGGACACGCTGATGGGATTCTGGCTGTCCAGTTGCCATTCTCCATCCACAACCCATTGGTATGGATGGCTGCCTGGCAAGAGCACCAAATCGAATGTCCAAGTTCCATCGTCCTCGGGGGTGGCGTCTTGGGGCGTCCAGCCTGTGGCGTCGCCAACAAATTGCACGTGCTCAGGAAGCTGACCTTGTTCAGGCACATACACCGCTTGGACTGCGCGTTCGCCCTTCCCCAAGACAGGCACGTGAATCGTGTTTTCACCAGTTTGAAGGACAACATGGCCCAATCCGCTCGCAGGCGGCGAGGGCAAGGTCGCGAGGCCGTCTTCCACGTTCAGGGCGATGCCGGCACCAGGTCCCGGATGGTACAACACAGACCCAACATCTTGCCCTGGCATGAGCCAATCTTGAAGCAGGAGGGCGGTTTCTGTGGCCCCCGCGCGGACGGGCATGGTGGGCCCCCAATTCGTTTCAGATGGGGTGGGTTGTGGGGCGCAACCCCAGAATGCAACAAAGGCCATGGCACAAGCCACAGCCTTTGGAATGATGTTTCGTGATGTCATGGTCAGATCATTCGCAATCCAGCAACGGAATGTTGGTCTCGTAGTACAACCCGTCCCATGGGGTGGTGTCCGGGGCATACTCGAACCCTGCCTTGGTGGGGTAGGCCACCATGGTCAAGATGCCCAATCCCTCAGGCATCAACGCTCCGAAGAATTCTTCGGGAAGCACAATGAACCGGTAGAAGCCTGGCTTGTCTTCGACAGGGGTCATCTT